>JAFUKJ010000050.1 GCA_017467805.1 Lachnospiraceae bacterium | reverse complement strand
GTAAATGTATCTGCTAAGGATCTTGGAACAGGTAAGGAGCAGCATATCACAATCACATCAGGTTCTAATATGTCTGATGAGGATATCGAGAAGGCTGTTAAGGAAGCAGCAGAGTACGAAGCTCAGGATAAGAAGAGAAAGGAAGCAATCGATGCAAGAAACGATGCTGATTCCTTCGTATTCCAGACAGAGAAGGCATTAGGTGAAGTAGGCGATAAGATTGATGCAAACGAGAAGGCATCTCTTGAGGCAGACTTAAATGACCTTAAGGCATTCTTAGAGAGCACAAAGGACGCTGAGATGACAGAGGATCAGGTTGCTGAGTTAAAGAGCAAGCAGGAGAATCTGATGAATAAGGCTCAGAACTTATTTACAAAGATGTATGAGAATATGCAGCAGGCACAGGGAGCTGCTGGTCCTGATATGGGTAACATGGGCGGACAGAGCGATGCAGGTGCAGCTGACGATGTAGTTGATGGAGACTATAGAGAAGTCTAAAGCATGAAGAGTGATTTCTAGAGTGCTGTACTTGGTACAGCACTAAGAAACACTAAAGCTTCATGCCTGAAAAATGCCCTTAGGGCATTTTTCGCTATAGGTGCAAATTGAAAGGTTGATAAATAATGGCAGAGCAGAAGAGAGATTATTATGAGGTGCTTGGCGTTGAAAGAGGCGCTGATGATGCGACTATTAAAAAAGCATATAGACAGTTAGCTAAGAAGTACCATCCAGATATGAACCCTGGAGATGCTGAGGCAGAGAAGAAGTTCAAGGAAGCTTCTGAGGCATATGCAATACTTAGTGATGCGGATAAGAGACGTCAGTACGATCAGTTTGGTCATTCTGCATTTGAAGGCGGCGGAGCTGGAGGCGGCTTTGGTGGCTTTGATTTTGGCGGAGCTGATTTCTCTGATATCTTTGGCGATATTTTTGGCGATTTCTTCGGTGGCGGCAGCAGAAGATCTTCAGGTTATAATAATGGACCGATGAAGGGAGCAAACCTTCGTACCAGCGTACGCATTTCTTTCGAGGAAGCGGTATTTGGTGTTGAGAAGGAGTTAGACCTTAATCTTAAGGATACATGTAAGACCTGTGGCGGTAATGGTGCGAAGCCTGGAACCTCACCAGAGACATGTACTAAGTGTGGCGGACGCGGTCAGGTTGTAACACAGCATTCTACACCGTTTGGTACGATTAGAAATGCTCAGGCGTGTCCTGATTGTGGCGGTACTGGTAAGATGATTAAGGAGAAGTGTCCTGATTGTCATGGAAGCGGATTTATTTCTGCGAGAAAGAAGATTCAGGTATCAATTCCTGCTGGTATTGATAACGGACAGAGCGTTAGAATTCGTGATAAGGGTGAGCCAGGAACACATGGCGGACCAAGAGGAGACCTGTTGGTTGAGGTTGTAGTTGACAGACATCCTATCTTCCAGAGACAGGATATGAATATCTTCTCAACAGTGCCGATTTCGTATGCAGTAGCAGCACTCGGTGGAGAGATTCTGATTGATACTGTGGATGGTAAGGTCGTATACGACGTGAAGGCAGGTACACAGACAGATACCCGCGTCAGACTTCGTGGCAAGGGTGTTCCATCCCTGAGAAATAAAGAGGTTCGTGGTGACCACTATGTTACATTGGTGGTACAGGTACCTGATAAGCTTTCCAACGAAGCAAAAGAGCTTCTTAGAAAGTTTGATAAGGAGACAGGCAATTCCTTGGAAATGGTTAAAAACATGGAGAACAAGGATAACGGTGAAGAGAAAAAAGATAAGAAGAAAAAGTTCTTCGATAAATTCTAGGAAAGGGGCAGCGTACGCTGCCCTTGTTTCTATTTTATAGTGGAAATATCTTAGGAAATGCGGTACTATAAGATATTAGAGAATACTTGGATTTGTATAGAAAGGATTGAGATACAGATGAAGTGGAAGAAATTTACAGTTAAGACAATTACAGATGCAGAAGATATTATTATTAGTACATTATATGATATAGGATTAGAGGGCGCACAGATTGAGGATAAGATTCCGCTTACTCCATTGGAGAAGGAGCAGATGTTTGTGGACATTCTCCCTGATGGACCAGAGGATGATGGTATTGCATATCTTAGCTTCTTTGTTGAGGATGATGGAAATGTGAATGCTGAGGAAATCGAGGCTAACATTAAGAGAGAGTTAGAAGACCTTCGTATGTTCATGGAGATAGGAGAAGGTACTGTTATGGTATCTGAGACAGAGGATATTGACTGGATTAACAACTGGAAGCAGTATTTCCATCAGTTCTATATTGATGATTTGTTGGTCATTCCATCATGGGAGGAAGTAAAGCCTGAGGATCAGGACAAGATGATTCTTCATATCGACCCAGGTACGGCCTTTGGTACAGGTATGCATGAGACAACTCAGCTTTGCATCAGACAGCTTAAGAAGTATATTACACCTGAGACAGAGCTTCTTGATGTAGGAACAGGTAGCGGTATTTTGGCAATCATTTCCCTTATGTATGGAATTAAGCATGCAGTAGGAACAGACCTTGACCCATGCGCAGTGGATGCAGTTCGTGAGAACATGGAAGTGAATAACATCGCACCTGATAGCTTTGAGATGATGATTGGAAATATCATTACGGATAAGGCAGTGCAGGATAAGGTAGGCTATGAGAAGTATGATATTGTTGTAGCCAATATCTTGGCAGATGTATTGGTGCCATTAACACCAGTTATCTTGAATCAGTTAAAGCCAGGCGGAATCTATATTACATCAGGAATCATAGATGATAAGGAACAGACCGTTGTAGATGCGGTGAAGGCAGCTGGACTTGAGGTACTTGAAGTGACTTATCAGGGCGAGTGGGTAAGTGTGACATCAAGAAAGAATTTCTGAAAAAGTTTCTGAAAGAAAGCATAGGAGAGATTATGTACCATTTCTTTGTAGAGCCATGTCAAATCAGCGAGAAGCAGATAGTGATTATTGGCGAGGATGTGAACCATATTAAGAATGTATTGCGCCTTAAGCCTGGTGAGGAAATCAGCATTAGTAATGGCGTGGATGGCAGAGATTATCGTTGTGGAATCACAACTATCTCAGATACAGAGGTTGTGTGCGAACTTCGCTTTATCAAGGAGGATGCGGTAGAGCTTTCTTCCAAGGTATATTTGTTCCAAGGCTTGCCAAAGGGCGATAAGATGGAGCTGATTATTCAGAAGATGGTAGAGCTTGGTGTATATGAGATTATTCCTGTAGCGATGAAGCGCTGTGTTGTAAAGCTGGATGATAAGAAGGCAAAGTCTAAGATTGCAAGATGGCAAGGGATTTCAGAGGCGGCAGCAAAGCAGAGCAAGCGTGGAATTATGCCACAGGTGCATGATGTGATGACCTATAAGCAGGCATTGCAGTATGCTTCTGATATGGAGGTTAAGCTTGTGCCGTATGAGATGGAGGAGTCGTTAGACTGTGCAACAGGTATGACTGGAACTAAGCAGATTATTTCGGCATTGCAGCCAAACCAAAGAATTGCAATCTTTATTGGTCCTGAGGGCGGCTTTGATGAGCAGGAGATTCAGGAGGCTATCTCTATGGGAATGAAGCCAATTACACTCGGCAAGCGCATCCTTCGTACCGAGACAGCGGGATTCACAGCGATGGCGTGGATTATGTATCAGTTAGAAGAATAGCGAACAGCAGGTTTGGAAAGACCTGCTGTTTTTTAAAATTTTCGTTGCGGTTGCCTGATGCTTCTGCTATCATGGACTATGGCACAGAATGCGATTATTAGCATATTATGTATATATATGTTCTTAAGCTAAGCAAATAGAATGCACAAGAGATTGGCTTTCGAAATTGCAGAGCAGGAAAAGTTAAAGGTGTGAACAAGATGGAAGTATATTTGGATAACTCGGCAACAACCAGATGCCTGCCATGCGTGGCAGAACTAATGACAAAAATCATGTGTGAGGATTATGGAAATCCTTCCAGCATGCATAGGAAAGGTGTGGAAAGCGAAAAATATATTCGCTATGCAAGAGAAGTAATAGCCAAGAACCTTAAGGTGCAGGAGAAGGAGATTCTCTTTACATCAGGCGGCACAGAATCTGATAATATTGCATTGATAGGTGCAGCATTTGCTAATTATAGAGCTGGGCAGCATATTATTACAACAGCGATTGAACATCCTGCAATTCTGCAGACTTGCGCATACTTAGAGGAGCAAGGATTTAAGGTGACTTATCTGCCCGTTGATTCTAACGGAAGAATTAGATTAAGTGATTTAGATGCTGCGATTACGAATGAAACCATTTTGGTATCTATTATGCATACGAATAATGAGATTGGTGCTTTGGAGCCGATTGCAGAAGCTGGTGAATTGATTAAGAGAAGGAATCCTAATATTATTTTCCATGTGGATGCTGTGCAGGGGTATGGTAAGTTTAGAATTCATCCAAAGAAGATGAACATTGATTTACTATCGGTGAGCGCTCATAAGATTCACGGTCCAAAGGGTGTTGGTTTCTTATATATTAATGATAAAGTAAAGGTGAAGCCAATTATCTTTGGTGGCGGTCAGCAGAAAGGTATGCGTTCAGGAACAGAGAATGTTGCAGGTATTGCAGGTATGGCAAAGGCTGTTGAGGAGGCATATGAGAATTTAGATGAGAAAGTCGGCAGACTTTATGAATTAAAGGCAAGGTTTGTGGATCAGGTAAGTCAGATTGAAGGTGTTAAGATTAATGGTCTGACAGGTATGGAAAGCGCTCCGCATGTGGTAAGTGTTTCTATAGAAGGTGTTAGAAGCGAGGTAATGCTTCATGCATTAGAGGATAAAGGAATTTATGTGTCGGCAGGAAGTGCCTGTGCATCCAATAAGCCTGCATTTTCGGCAACACTGAAGGCAATCGGCATAGAGAAGCAGTATTTGGATTCGACGTTGCGATTCAGCTTTAGTATTTTTACAACTCAGGAAGAGCTTGACTATACAGTCCGTCAATTGTATGATATGATACCAATGCTTCGTCGGTACACAAGACGTTAGAAAGGAATAATGAAATGTACAAATCATTTTTAATAAAGTACGCTGAGATTGGCGTTAAGGGAAAGAACAGATATATTTTTGAGGATAGATTATGCGACCAGATTCGTTATGCATTAAAGAGATGTGAGGGCGAATTTGAGATTAGAAAGACACAGGGAAGAATCTATGTAGATGCATTAACTGCGTTTGATTTTGATGAGGTAGTTGAGAATCTTAAGACGGTATTTGGTATTTCAGGAATTTGTCCTGTGGTACAGGTAGAGGATCAGGGCTTTGAGAAGCTTTGCGAGGATGTAATTTCTTATATGGATAAGGTATATCCTGATAAGAATCTGACCTTTAAGGTAGAGACCAGAAGAGCAAGAAAGAATTATCCAAAGGAATCTATGGAAGTAAACTGCGATATTGGGGCAGCATTATTGAATGCTTATTCCGAGATGCGTGTTGATGTGCATAAGCCTGATGTAATGCTTCATATCGAGATTCGCGAGAAGATTTATATTTATTCGACAGTGATTCCAGGACCAGGCGGACTTCCAATTGGAACAAATGGAAAGGGTATGCTGTTATTATCTGGTGGTATTGATTCACCTGTAGCGGGCTATATGATTTCAAAGCGTGGTGTAAAGTTAGATGCGGTATATTTTAATGCACCACCTTATACCAGTGATAGAGCAAAGCAGAAGGTTATTGACCTGGCAAGATTGGTGTCTAAGTATAGTGGACCAATTAATCTTCATATTATTAACTTTACAGATATTCAGTTATATATTTATGAGAAGTGTCCGCATGATGAGCTGACAATCATTATGAGAAGATATATGATGCGTATTGCACAGCAGATTGCTGAGAATACAGGAAGCTTAGGTTTGATTACGGGAGAGAGTATTGGTCAGGTTGCGTCACAGACTATGCAGTCTCTTGCAGCAACTAACGATGTATGTACTATGCCTGTATACAGACCATGTATCGGTATGGATAAGCAGGAAATTGTTGAAATTTCAGAGAAGATTAATACTTATGAGACATCTATTCTTCCGTATGAGGATTGCTGTACGATTTTCGTAGCAAAGCATCCTGTAACAAAGCCGAATGTGAATGTTATCAGACGTCATGAGACAAACCTTGAAGAGAAGATTGATGAGCTTGTAAGAGTTGCACTTGAGACAGACGAAGTGATGCACATCGAGTGGTAGCAGCATCATGCGAAGCATGCTGCGGATAAATAGCATGGGCAAAAAAGTTTGCCAATGCTATTTATGGTAGAAGAATCTAAAAAATAAACCAGGTAATGATGGAATCGTTACCTGGAAAATTTTGCTTATATCTTCAATTGTCGAAGTAGCAAGCCGAAATCTATTAGATTAAATATGGCTTTAATACGTTCATGATTTCGTCTGTATTACCCTCAGCATGGATATTTAAATCGATAGGCTTTGATAAGTCTAAGCTAAAGATACCCATAATAGACTTAGCGTCGATAACGTATCTTCCTGAAACAAGATCAAAATCATAATCGAATTTTGTAATATCATTAACAAAAGATTTTACTTTGTCAATTGAGTTTAAAGAAATCTGTACAGTCTTCATTTGACTACCTCCTTATTATTACCTTCTTTAATTAATAATAAAGGTAAACAATGGAAAAGTCAATAATTGTTAAGTTTAAGATGTCATAAAATATTAACGAAAAAAACTAAAAAATGTGTACAGTTTGATGAATGCCACATTATTTAGTGACAAGAAAGGAGCTACTGAATATGAAAAAAGTAGCGTTTCATAATTTGGGATGTAAAGTTAATTCCTATGAAATGGATGCCATGCTTCAGGAACTGAAGGCGCATGGTTATACTATCGTGCCTTTTGAAGAGCAGGCAGACATATATATTGTGAATACCTGTACCGTAACGAATATGGCAGACAGAAAGAGCCGACAGATGCTGCACAAGGCAAAGAAGCTTAACCCTCAGGCCGTTGTAGTAGCGGTGGGCTGCTATGTTCAGGCGGATGCCGAGGGTGTACGCAATGATGATTCGGTAGATTTGATTGTCGGTAATAATAAAAAGAAAGACCTTGTAAATATTCTGGAGAGCTATTTACAGGGGATCGAGGAGGAGAGTGTGATTGACATTAATCATACCAATGAGTATGAGGAGATGCAGTTAACACAGACTCAGGAACATACCCGTGCATACATTAAGATACAAGATGGCTGTAATCAGTTCTGTTCTTACTGTTTGATTCCTTATGCAAGAGGAAGAGTTAGAAGCCGCAGAAAGGCAGATATTATTAATGAAATTAATGGATTGATTAAAGCTGGCTATCAGGAGTTTGTATTAACAGGAATTCATATCAGCTCCTATGGTGTGGACTTTAAGGAAGAGGAAGAGAATCTGTTGACTTTGATGCAGGAGATTGATGCATTAGAGGGGATGAAACGTCTTCGTCTTGGTTCCTTTGAACCTCGTATCATCACACAGGAATTTGTAGATGGATTGAAGCAGCTAAAGCATCTTTGTCCGCATTTTCATCTGTCATTACAGAGCGGATGCGAAGCAACATTGAAGAGAATGAACAGACACTATACTCCTGAGGAATATCTGGCAGGAGTGAAGCGTCTTCGTGCAGCCTTTGAACATCCTGCAATCACAACAGATGTTATTGTTGGATTCCCTGGAGAAACGGAAGAAGAATTTAAGATAACACATGATTTCTTAAAAGAAGTAGGCTTTTATGAGATGCATATCTTTAAGTATTCTAAGAGAAATGGTACACGCGCAGCGACTATGGAGAATCAGGTGCCTGAGCCGATAAAGACAAAGAGAAGTAATGTTTTATTGGAGATGGAAGTGAAAGATTCTGCCTGCTTTAGAGAATACTATGTGGGTAAGGAAGTGGAAGTGTTATTTGAAGAAGAGAAGCGTATCAACGGGACAAACTATTGGGTAGGACATACAAGAGAGTATGTTAAGACAGCAATGGTTAGTGATGGAAGCAATATGGAAAACGTAATACTTAAAGGTAAAATAACGGGCGTTTTGAAAGACGAGTTGTTTTTATTTGAGTAACCCGTTGAATTTTCACTTAATTTAGAGTAAGATAAAAGGGATAGAATATAGGAAGTAACAGAGTACATTCAGAGAAAGGGAGTATGACATATGGAAGATATGACACGTACACAATTTATTCAGATTGTTCCAGAGGAGGCAGAGATGTCTTCTGTAAGAGATGTGTTGGCTTCTGTATATGCTGCCCTGACCGAGAAGGGATATAATCCTGTGAACCAGATTGTTGGTTATATTATGTCAGGAGACCCGACCTATATTACCAGCCATAAGAATGCCAGATCAATGATTATGAAGGTAGAGCGTGACGAATTAGTAGAAGAGCTGCTGAGATTATACATTGGTGTTTCGGGCTGGTCAGGAGACGGACAAACGAAACGATAGGAGAATTGCATGAGAATAATGGGACTTGATTTTGGGTCAAAGACGGTTGGCGTGGCGATTAGTGACCCATTACTCATTACTGCCCAGGGAATCGAGATTGTGCGCAGAAAGTCTGAGAATAAGCTTCGTCAGACTTTGGCGAGAATCGAAGAACTAATAGTGGAATACGAAGTGAGTGAGATTGTGTTGGGATTGCCTAAGAACATGAACGACACTTTAGGAGAACGTGTAGAGAAAACTCTTGAGTTTAAGGAGATGCTGGAGAGAAGGACAGGCTTAACAGTACATCTTTGGGATGAGAGATTAACTACCGTTGCTGCAGATAGAGCAATGATGGAAGCCGGTATTAGACGTGAGGAGAGAAAAGAGCACGTAGACAGGATAGCGGCAACTTTTATTTTGCAAGGATTTCTGGACTTGCGTAAGAATAAGGAGAACGAATAATGGAGAAAATTACGTTTATGCCTGATGGAGATGAGGCAGTAGATTTTTATGTACTGGAGCAGACTACAATAGGCGGCGTGAATTATATTTTGGTAACAGATTCAGAGGACGAGGATGAAGATGGTCAGGCCTATATATTAAAGGATATCTCTGAGGCAGATGGAGAAGAACGCGTATATGTCATGGTGGAGGACGATGCGGAATTTGATGCTGTAGCAGGTGTATTTGATAATATGCTGGATGACATCGACTTAATGTAATGAGAGTTACATTGCATTTGATTTAGTGGAGGTCAAAATTGAAACAGAATAAGAAAGAGAGTGCTTCTAAGCTTAAGATTATTCCTTTAGGTGGCTTAGAGCTGATTGGTATGAACATTACTGCCTTCGAGTACGAAGACAGTATTATTGTGGTGGATTGCGGTTTGAGCTTTCCAGAGGATGATATGTTAGGAATTGACTTGGTAATTCCTGATATTACTTATTTGAAGAATAATATAGACAAGGTTAAGGGTTTTGTTATTACTCATGGTCATGAAGACCACATAGGTGCGTTGCCGTATGTTTTGAAGGAAATGAATGTGCCTATTTATGCAACAAAGCTTACGATGGGAATTATTGAGAATAAGCTTAAGGAACATAATCTGATTCATAATGTCAGAAGAAAGGTTGTGAAGTTCGGACAGAACATCAATCTTGGTTGTTTTAGAATTGAGTTTATTAAGACCAATCATAGTATCGTAGATGCAGCTGCGCTTGCAATCTACTCACCTGTTGGTATTGTAGTGCATACAGGAGATTTTAAGGTGGATTATACGCCTGTATATGGAGATGCGATTGATTTGCAGAGATTTGCTGAGCTTGGTAAGAAGGGTGTGCTTGCATTGATGTGCGACAGTACCAATGCGGAGCGACCAGGCTTTACTCCTTCCGAGCGAACCCTTGGAAATGTGTTTGATAATATTTTTGAGGAGCATAAGAAGACGAGAATCATTATCGCTACCTTTGCGTCTAATGTAGACCGTGTACAGCAGATTATTAATACTGCCAATAAGTTTGGCAGAAAGGTAGTGGTAGAGGGTCGAAGTATGGTAAATATTATTGAGACAGCTTCGAACCTGAATCGAATTAATATTCCTGAGAATACTTTGATTGATATAGAGCAGTTGAAGAATTATCCTAGAGAGAAGACTGTTATTATTACCACGGGAAGTCAGGGCGAGAGTATGGCGGCATTAAGCCGTATGGCAAGTGGTATGCATAAGAAGGTCAGCATTGGAAAGGGTGATACGGTTATTTTCTCTTCCAGCCCGATTCCAGGAAATGAGAAGGCGGTTACAAAGGTAATTAATGAGCTTTCTAAGAAGGGGGCAGATGTTATTTTCCAGGATACTCATGTATCGGGACATGCCTGTCAGGAAGAGATTAAGCTTATTTATACTTTAACGAAGCCTAAATATGCGATTCCTGTGCATGGTGAGTATAAGCATTTGAAGGCACAGGCAAAGATTGCCATGGATTTGGGAATTGATAAGGATAATGTATTTATTCTGAGTTCAGGCGATGTACTGGAGTTGGATGATGATGCGGCAACTGTTGCAGGTAAAGTACCTGTAGGTACTGTTCTTGTAGATGGTTTAGGTGTTGGTGATGTAGGAAATGTTGTACTTCGCGACAGACAGCATCTGGCAGAGGATGGTATTCTGATTGTGGTAATGTCTCTTGAAGGCGTAACGGGTGAACTGTTAGCAGGACCTGATATCGTTTCACGAGGTTTTGTATATGTGAAGGAATCAGATGAGCTGATGGACGAGGCTCGTAAGGTGTTAGAGAAAGCAGTTTTGAACTGCCTGAATAAGAACATTACTGATTGGGGTAAGATTAAGACAAGCATCAAGGAGACTTTGAGTGAGTTTGTTTGGAAGAAGACAAAGAGACGTCCGATGATATTACCTATTATTATGGAGATTTAACAGTCTGATACAGGATTTGATGACGGAAAGGCAAGGAATGTATGAATCTTAAGCAGCTATTTGGAGCGATGTCGGCAACGATATTTAAAATATGTATTACAGTTGTGGTTGTGCTAGTGGTATTTTATCTTTCTGTTTCAGCATATGATTTTGGTTATGCGGTTTTCGCAGATACTCCTTTGAGTACAGGCGAGGCAGTACCAGTCAGTGTAGTCATTACAGAGGATAAGGATACTATGGAGGTGGCAAAGCTTCTGGAGAGTAAGGGTATTATTGCAGATGCTAAGATATTTTATGTTCAGGAGATGCTGTCAGATACAACAGGTGGAATACAGCCAGGAGTATATGAGCTGAGTTCCACTATGAATTCTGCTGAGATACTGGCTGTTATTACAGCTGAAATGGAGGAAGAATAGTGATTGCAGATGAGAGAATGACGACCTTTATTCAGTCCTTTGACAAAGGGAATCCTCCTTATCTTCATGAGCTGGAAAGATATTCCAAGGAAACCAATGTACCGATTATCAGACCGCAGATGCAGAGCTTATTAAAGTTTCTGCTGGCGTGGGGACGTCCCATGAAGATTCTGGAGGTTGGAACGGCCATTGGTTTTTCTGCTTTGCTGATGAGTGAGTATGCACCTAAGGGTTGCCATATAACTACGATAGAGAAGTATGAGAAGAGAATTCCTATCGCAAGAGAGAATTTTAAGAAAGCAAATAAAGAAGATGAGATTACCTTATTAGAAGGCGATGCGGTAGAGATACTTGCGGGGCTGGAGGGTACTTATGATTTTATATTTATGGATGCGGCGAAGGGACAGTATATCAACTTTATGCCTGACATCCTGAGACTTCTTGCACCAGGAGGTTTGCTGGTGTCTGATAATATCTTACAGGATGGAGATATTGTGGAGTCTAAGTATGTAGTGACGAGAAGAAACAGAACGATTCATAACAGAATGAGAGAATATTTGTATGCTCTGACTCATCATGATGAATTGGAAACGGTGATATTGCCTGTTGCGGATGGTGTAACTCTTTCCGTGAAGAAGGCAGTAGACAGGGAGGAAGTACATGAGTAGAAGAAAACCTGAATTATTGATTCCTGCAAGTAACCTTGAGGTTTTAAAGACTGCGGTTATATTCGGTGCGGATGCAGTATATATTGGAGGAGAAGCCTTTGGACTTCGTGCGAAGGCAAAGAATTTTACTCCTGATGATATGAGAGAAGGTATTGCCTTTGCTCATGCGCATAATGTTAAGGTATATGTAACAGCTAATATTCTGGCACATAACTATGATTTGGATGGTGCAAGAGAATATTTTGCGGAGCTGAAGGAGATTAAGCCTGATGCATTAATTATTTCCGACCCTGGCATGTTTATGCTGGCAAAGGAGATTTGTCCTGAGATAGAGATTCATATTTCAACACAGGCAAATAACACCAACTATCAGACCTATCTGTTCTGGTGGCAGCAGGGAGCAAAGCGTGTGGTATCAGCGCGCGAGCTTTCTTTGAAGGAGATTAAGGAGATTAGGGATAAGATTCCTGAGGATATGGAGATTGAGAGCTTTATTCATGGAGCAATGTGTATCTCTTATTCGGGAAGATGTCTGCTTTCTAATTATTTTACGGGAAGAGATGCCAATCAGGGTGCCTGCACACATCCATGCAGATGGAAGTATGCAGTTGTGGAAGAAAAGAGACCTGGCGAGTATTTACCTGTATATGAGAATGAAAGAGGAACTTATATCTTCAACTCTAAGGATTTGTGTATGATTGAATATATTCCTGAGATTATTGATGCAGGAATCGACAGCCTTAAGATTGAGGGAAGAATGAAGACTGCATTATATGTGGCAACAGTTGCAAGAACCTATCGTAAGGCAATTGATGATTTCTTCGATTCAGAGGAGAAGTATCGTGAGAATATGTCATGGTACCAGGCTGAGATTTCTAAGTGTACTTATCGTCAGTTTACAACAGGCTTCTACTTTGGCAAGCCTGATGAGAATACGCAGATTTATGATAGTAATACCTATGTAAATGAATATACTTATCTTGGTATTATCGAGGAGATAGATGAGCGCGGCTGTGCAAAGTTCGAGCAGAGAAATAAGTTCTGTGTTGGCGATACTATCGAGATTATGAAGCCTGACGGAAGCAATGTAGAGGTTAAGGTATTGAATATGTATGATGAGGAGGGAACAAGTGTAGAGAGCTGCCCTCATTCCAGACAGACGATTTACGTTGAGCTTTCCCAAACTCCTAATAAATATGACTTATTAAGAGTGAAGACAGAAGCATAATCTGTATGGATTATACAAAATTCAGAATTGCTACTTGCATTCTGTGTTGATTTAAGGTATTTTTGCAATATATATTTGATGAAAGGCAAAGGTAATGACATGGGCGAACTTTTGAATGTTGAAGAGATTTTCGGTGAGAAAGTATTTACCATTACAAAGATGAGAGAGAGACTTCCAAAGAAAGTATTCCAGGAAGTGACTAAGGTTATGGAGCAGGGTGGAGAGCTATCCATGGCTACTGCTGATATCGTGGCTAAGGCTATGAAGGACTGGGCGGTAGAGAATGGTGCTACACACTATACTCACTGGTTCCAGCCTTTGACAGGAATTACAGCAGAGAAGCATGACTCTTTCGTAACACATCCTGATAAGGATGGCAGAATGTTAATGGAATTCTCAGGAAAAGAGCTTATCAAGGGTGAGCCTGATGCATCATCATTCCCTTCAGGCGGACTGAGAGCGACTTTTGAGGCAAGAGGTTATACAGCATGGGATATTACATCTCCTGCATTCTTAAAGGAGGATGCAACGGGTGTTATTCTTTGTATTCCGACAGCTTTCTGCTCTTATACAGGTGAAGCATTGGATACCAAGACTCCTTTGATGCGTTCTATGGAAGCGTTGAATGAGCAGGCGCTTCGTATTGTTAGATTATTTGGAAATACAACTGCGACTAAGGTATCACCATCGGTGGGTGCTGAGCAGGAGTATTTTATTGTAGACAGAGAGAAGTATTTACAGAGACCTGACCTTATTTTTGCGGGACGTACTTTGTTTGGAGCGCCTGCACCAAAGGGACAGGAGATGGATGACCATTACTTTGGAACCATTCGTGAGAGAATCGGTTCTTATATGAAGGATTTGAATATTGAGTTGTGGAAGCTTGGCGTAACAGCTAAGACACAGCATAATGAAGCGGCGCCTGCACAGCATGAGCTTGCACCGATTTATGAGACAGCTAATATAGCAGTAGACCACAATCAGCTTGTTATGGAGACGATGAAGAAGGTAGCAAGCCGTCATGGCTTACATTGTCTGCTTCATGAGAAACCATTTGCAGGTGTGAATGGTTCTGGTAAGCACAATAACTGGTCTATTTGTACAGATAATGGCGTGAATTTATTGGAGCCAGGTGAGACACCTAATGAGAACATACAGTTCTTATTAGTACTTGCCTGCATTATGAAGGCAGTTGATACACATGCGGATTTACTTCGTCAGAGTGCATCTGATGTAGGAAATGACCACAGATTAGGAGCAAATGAGGCACCACCAGCGATTATTTCTATTTTCCTTGGTGACCAGCTTGAAGACGTTGTTAAGCAGTTGGTAGAGACAGGTGCAGCTGCAAATCTCAAGGAGGGTGGTAAGCTTCAGACAGGTGTATCTACACTTCCTGACTTTGAGAAGGATGCAACTGACAGAAACAGAACTTCACCATTTGCATTTACAGGTAATAAGTTTGAGTTCCGTATGGTAGGAAGCTCAGATTCCATTGGTAGTGCGAATACTACCCTGAATGCCATCGTAGCAGAGGCATTCTGTGAGGCAGCAGATATTTTGGAGAAGGCTGATGACTTTGATATGGCTGTGCATGATTTGATTAAGGAATATATGACGAAGCACCAGAGAATTATTTTTAATGGTGACGGATATTCTGATGCATGGGTAGCAGAGGCAGAGCGTCGCGGTCTTCCGAATATGCAGAGCATGGTTGACGCTGTCTGCACATTGACAACACCAAAGGCAATCAAGCTTTTTGAGAAGTTCCATATCTTTACTAAGACTGAGCTGGAGTCACGTGAAGAGGTATTATATGAGACTTACGCTAAGACTCTTAACATCGAGGCGTTGACTATGATTGATATGGCAACAAAGTCTATTATTCCTGCTGTTGTAAGATATACAAAGTCTCTTGCAGATACAGTAATCGCAGTGCATGAGGCAGGTGCAGATTCTGAGGTACAGTATGAGATTTTAGCTGAGGTATCAGCTGAGCTTAAGGCTGCAAAGACAGCTTTGGCTAAGTTAAAGGAAGAAGTGTCAGTGGCAACTTCTATGGAGAATGGCAAGGATAAGGCTTATTATTATAAAGACCATGTAAAGGTGGCTATGGAAGCTCTTAGGGCATCAGTGGATGCATTAGAGACGATGGTAGATAAGAAAGAGTGGCCAATGCCGACTTATGCGGACTTGTTGTTTGAGGTTTAGGACATTCATGTGGCACCGAAATTCGGTGCCACAATTTTCAGACAATAAGGAAAGAAAACTTTTAATAAAAATTTTTAAAAAGTACTTGCATTTTTCTGTAGCATGAGATATACTATCCATTGTGCTGATGAGTTACACAGTCACTTAAATAAATATAGCGCTATCGCCAAACGGTAAGGCAACGGACTCTGACTCCGTCATTTCAAGGTTCGAATCCTTGTAGCGCTGCTCTTAGAACTCTCGAACTATTCGAGAGTTTTTTTAACACTAAAATAGATTTTGTGTGATAAAGAAAGGTAAAGAAATGTTTCAGTTAGGAAAAAGACAGGAATTAATTATAGTAAAAGAAGTAGAGTTTGGCGTGTATCTTGGTGAGAGTGCCAATGCTTCCATGGATGAGAGAGTATTGCTTCCGAAGAAGCAGGTGCCACAGAGCGCTAAGATTGGAGATACCTTAGAGGTGTTTTTGTATAAAGATTCTAAGGATAGAATTATTGCAACTACCAGTATGCCATTATTAACAGTGGATGAGGTTGGTGTATTAACCGTTTCGCAGGTAACTAATATCGGTGCATTTTTAAATTGGGGATTGGAGAAGGATATTCTTCTTCCGTATAAGGAGCAGACCAAGCCTGTAAAGCAGGGAGAAGAAGTATTGGTTGCATTATATATTGATAAGAGCAGACGTCTTGCGGCAACCATGAATGTATATGAGTATTTACAGAAGGATAGTGAATATCAGAAGGATGATATGGTAACAGGAACTGTTTACCAGACCAGCGAGGAGTTTGGTGCATTCGTAGCTGTAGATAATCAGTATTCTGCATTGATTCCGAAGAAGGAAATCTATGGAACCATTAAGGTGGGGGACCAGGTAACGGCCCGTGTAACAGCTGTAAAGCCTGATGGAAAGCTTGATTTAAGTATTCGGGAGAAGGCATATCTTCAGATTGAGAAGGATGCACAGAAGATTCTCGTGATTATGGACAGCTATGCGGGAGTACTTCCTTTTACAGATAAGGCATCTCCTGATGTGATTAAGCGTGAGACACAGATGAGCAAGAACGAGTTCAAGCGCGCGGTTGGAAACCTTTTGAAAAAGGGCATGATTGAGATTAAGGAAAATTGCATTCGTAGAAAGTAAATAGAGTTTTGGGTAATAAAGAAGCTGCTTCGGGTGAAGCAGCTTCTAATTGTTCTTACGGAACAATTTTAGATGGAAATGTCGATATTGGCACCAAGTTCAGGATGAACAGAGCGTTCCATGGCGGCTGAGTCAATAAGCTGAGTAAGAGATTCACTAGTTGCCTCAGCTGTATCCATGGATTTTGCCAATACAGCAGTTCCAACATTAGTCAACAACTGTGACTGTGCTAAGTTCATAGATAATAATGCGAAATCCATAGCATCACCCTACCTTTCTATTCATACATTACCATATATTTATATATCGGCTGATGCAAGAAATTAGTTAGTTATATGCGGTAGCAAATGGAAAATGCTGGGTAAAAAATTTTTTGTATATCTTGCCTATCCCTTAAAAACCCCTTTTTTAGGGAAAAATATCTAAAAATGCATAAATAAGTTGTGAAAAACTATGGATTTATTTGTGTATTTGTATTAAAATAAATTCGTAATGCAAAGAAACAGGAATTCTAAAGATAAAAATCTTTGTTGATATTGTATAGGTAAGGAGTGTGGCATAATGATTTCCAATCAGATCATGCAGAATACTATAGAAGGGATAAAGGCGATTGCAAGAGTTGAGTTATTCGTTGCGGATATCGACGGTAAGCTTGTAGCGTCAACGAAGAGCAGTGCCAATAGCTTTGAAAATTCCGTACTGGAATTTGTAAAGTCTCCCGCAGACTCTCAGGAGATTCAGGGATGTCAGTTTTTTAAGATTTATGATGACCAACAGCTTGAGTATATTTTAATTGCAAGCGATGCTGGTGAGAATGCATATATGGTTGGTAAGATGGCAGCATTCCAGTTGCAGAATCTTATGATTGCCTATAAAGAGAGATTTGACAAGGATAACTTTATCAAGAACCTGTTATTAGATAATTTGTTATTGGTTGATATTTACAGTCGGTCTAAGAAGCTTCATATTCAGACGGATGTGAAGAGAGCGGTGCTGATTGTAGAGTCGCCGAATGGCAAGGATGCTAATATTCTTGAGAAGGTTAGAGAGAGCTTTGGACAGAATGGCAGAGATTTCGTAACTGCGGTAGATGAGAATAACGTTATCATTGTCAAGGAAGTAGCTGACAGTGAGACGAATAAGGATATTGATAAGTATGCAAGACAGATTGAGGATGCCCTTAGTAAGGAAGGTATTAAGGATATTCACATTGCATATGGTACAAATGTTAAGGAGATTAAGGAAGTCAGCCGTTCCTACAAGGAAGCAAAGATGGCACTGGATGTAGGAAAGATTTTCTTTGCAGAGCGAGAAATTATCGCCTATAGCGAGCTTGGTATCGGACGTTTGATTTATCAGCTGCCGATTCCACTTTGTAAGATGTTTATTAAGGAGATATTCGGCGGCAAGAGTCCCGATGATTTTGATGAAGAAACATTGACAACAATTAATAAATTCTTCGAGAATTCATTGAATGTATCAGAGACCTCAAGACAGTTGTTTATTCACAGAAATACCCTGGTATATAGATTGGATAAGCTGCAAAAGAGCACCGGCTTGGATTTACGAGTATTTGAGGATGCAATTACCTTTAAGATTGCATTAATGGTTGTTCGCTACATGAAGTACATGGAGTCATTTGAGTATTAATCAGTTACATATAGTGAGTTTAGAGAAGAGGTTAGTCGTTAGATTAATCTCTTTTCGCTATATAGGGAGTTGTCATACGGATGTTAAAAGGAGGAAAATAATTGAGAACAGGGTCGAAGAAGCGAGTTGTTAGAAAGCCAAATGATCATGTGATTTCGTTTGAGAATGTAAGTAAGGCTTATACGGAGGGAGCACCAGCATTAAATAATGTAAATCTGCATATAGATAAGGGAGAATTTGTATTTATTGTAGGTGATAGCGGTTCGGGTAAATCCACCATGATTAAGTTAATCATGAGGGAGGTTTTGCCTAGTAAGGGAAGAGTCTTTGTGAACGGTATTGATGTGGTACGTTTGAAGCACAGACAGATTCCGAAGTATAGAAGAAATATCGGAATTGTATTTCAGGATTTTCGATTATTAAAGGATAGAAATGTATATGAGAATGTAGCTTTTGCGCAGAGAATTATACAGGTGCCAGGACGCGAGATTCGTAAGAATGTACCATCTATTTTGTCTATGGTAGGTTTGGCAGGTAAGTATAAGGCAAGACCGAAGCAGCTTTCTGGTGGTGAGCAGCAGAGAGTGGCATTGGCAAGAGCTTTGATTAATAAGCCTGATATATTGCTGGCAGATGAGCCGACGGGTAATTTGGACCCAAAGAATTCATGGGAAATCATGAGCTTATTAGAGAAGATTAATGAGAATGGAACAACAGTACTTGTTGTAACCCATAACCGAGAAATCGTGAATGCGATGCAGAAGCGTGTAATTACCGTGAAAAAGGGAATTATCGTAAGCGATGAAGAGAGGGGAGGTTACATCGATGAAGATTAGTACGTTGTTTTATTGTATGTGGCAGGGCTTACGGAGTACCTTTCGTAATAAATGGTTCACTCTTGCGTCAGTAGCCACCATTTCAGCTTGTTTATTCCTTTTTGGATTATTTTATGCTATCCTGATGAACTTTCAGCATATGGTGAAGAATGCGCAGGATGGAGTCTCTGTAACAGTTTTCTTTGATGAAGGAATATCGGATGAAAGAGTTCTTGAGATAGGAGAGCTTATTTCCCATCGTGTAGAGGTCAGTAAGGTGGAGTATATTTCAGCAGATGAGGCATGGGAGACCGTTAAGGTGTATTATTTTGAAGGAAATGAAGATGCTGAAAAGGGCTTTTTGGAGAACCCATTAGAGGAATCAGACAGCTACGAGGTCTTTTTGACGGATGTTTCCATGCATGAGGCGTTGGTAAGTTACCTGAAGTCTATTGATGGTGTTCGTAAGGTAAATGAAGCAGCTTCGGTATCTAATATGCTATCGGGTATTAATGTAATTATCGGATATGTTACGGGTGGAATTATTGTAATACTGTTTGCGGTATCTGTTTTCTTGATTAGTAATACCGTTACGATTGGTATTTCGGTCAGAAAGGAAGAGATTCAGATTATGAAATACATTGGTGCAACAGACTTTTTTGTTCGTGCGCCTTTCGTAATAGAGGGTATTATTATTGGTGTAATCGGTTCTTTGATTCCACTGGTTGTGGTTTATATGATTTATAATCAGGTAATGCTTTATGTGGCGGAAAGATTTACTTATCTGTCACAGTTGATGCAGTTTTTGACGGTGGAGGAAATCTTCGCAAATCTGACTCCTGTATGTATTGGACTTGGTGTAGGAATCGGTTTCCTTGGAAGCTTTACAACCGTAAGAAAGCATCTGAGTGTATAGGGGTTGGAGGATATCTATGTGTTTGAAAAAGTCCTTGAGGGGGATAATATTGCTATTACTGGTGGCTGTTTTGGCAGTAAGTATATGTCCTGCAGTCAGTAGAGCAGATGAGATATCTCAGTTAGAGCAAAGCATTAAAGATAAGCAGGCTGCAATTAGCCAGGCGGAAAATGAACGCAAGGAGTTGCAGACGGGTGTTACCAATGTGGAGAAGGTGATTGCGAATCTCCAGACAACAAAGAATAATCTTGCTAATTATGTAACTCAATTGGATGTGACTTTATCTGATGTGCAGTCAAGAATCGTAGATTTGAAGGATAAGATTACTACAAAGGAAGCAGAGATTGTACAGATTAATGCGGATTTGGAGGATGCACTTGCGACAGAACAGCAGCAGTATGAATCTATGAAGACGCGTATTAGATTTATGTACGAGAATGACAACAGTAATATATTAGAGTTGATTTTTGAGTCAAAGTCCTTTGCGGATTTTCTGAATAAGGCTGACTATGTGGAGCAGCTGTCTGCATATGATAGAAAGATGCTGAACCAGTATACGGCTACGAGAGAGTATGTGGAGGTATGTAAGCTGCAGCTGGAAACGGAACAGCAGCTCTTGCAGGAGACAAAGCTTGAGGTGGAGAAGGAAGAAGCATCCTTACAGACATTGATTACTGAGAAGGAAAAGGAAATCAATGCCTATGAGCAGGATATTGATGATCAGGAAACGATGCTTGCGGCGTATGAGGCAGAGATTGCAGCGCAGAATGCTGAGATTGAGGCTTTGGAGGCGGCTGTAGCAGCGGATAAAGCGGCACTTGAGGAAGCAAAGCGAAGAAAGTATGATGGTGGTAAGTTTGCATGGCCTGCTCCATCCTATACAAGAATATCAGATGATTACGGGTATCGAATTCATCCGATACTTAAGGTGAAGCAGTTCCATAATGGTGTTGATATGGCGGCACCTGGTGGTTCACCTATTTTAGCAGCATATGATGGCGTTGTTGTGGCAGCATCATATAGCTCTTCCATGGGTAATTATGTGATGATAGATCATGGAGATGAGCTTTATACCATATATATGCATGCTTCAAAGCTTTATGTGAAAAAAGGTCAGGAGGTCACAAGAGGAGAAAAGATTGCGGCAGTAGGTACGACAGGAAGGTCTACGGGTAATCATTTGCACTTTGGTGTACGATTGAACGGAAAGTATGTAAGTCCATGGGATTACTTTGGTTCATAGAATAAATTAGCAGAAAGGTATGGGAAATATGGAGCATAAAGAAGAGTCTGGCAAATCCTTTTGGAAAGGCGTTGCAGTTGGCTTGGGGGCTGCCTGTGTCATTTCACTGGTGACCTTGGGGATTACTTATGTCACAAAGAATATGCAGTCATTAATGCGTATTGTGAGCCAGGCAGAGATAGAAAGCGTGGCGGATGAGTCTACTATGGAGAAGCTGTCGCTTTTAGAGGAGACGATAGAGAAGTACTTCTGGAAGGATGTAGAGCCACAGCAGTTAGAAGACGGTGCGTATGAAGGTGTACTAAGAGCATTGGATGACCCATATTCAGAGTATTATACTTATGAAGAACTGGAAGCATTGATGCAGCAGACGCAGGGAATCTATTATGGAATCGGTGCATATGTCAGCTTGGATTCGGATGCTGGATATGTGCAGATTACGCAGGTAATAGAAGGTACACCTGCTGAAGAAAGCGGCTTGATGGCAAATGATTATATCTACATGGTAGATGGTGAAGACATGTACGGCAAGGACAGTACCTATGTAGTTGGTAAGATAAAGGGCGAGGAGAATAGCTGGGTGACGATTACTGTTATTCGTGAAACAGAGCTTGAGCCATTAGATATCGAGGTACAGAGACGTAAGATAGAAAGTCCTACCGTAGAGTATGAGATGCTGGAAGATAATATGGCATATATTCAGATTGTAGAGTTTGATGATGTTACGACCAATCAGTTTGCAGAGGCATATGTACAGGCGCAGGCGGATGGAATGGAAGGACTTATCATTGACCTTAGAAGCAATCCAGGAGGCAATTTAAGTACTGTATGTGACATTTGCAGAATGTTATTGCCAGAGGGGTTAATCGTATATACTGAGGATAAGTATGGTACTCGTGAGGAATATACCTGTAATGGCAAGAATGAGATAGAAGTTCCGCTTGTAGTACTGACAAACAGCTACAGTGCCAGTGCATCGGAGATTTTGGCAGGTGCAGTAAAGGACTATGGTGTTGGTAAGCTTGTAGGTACGACTACCTATGGAAAGGGTATCGTACAAAGAGTCATCAATATGTCGGATGGTTCCGCAGTGAAGCTGACAGTAAGTACTTACTATACACCAAAGGGGAATAATATCCATGAGGTAGGTGTTTCACCTGATGTTGAGGTAGAGTTAGATGCAGAACAATATCTTGCAGGGGTGGATAATCAGCTTGAAAAGGCGAAGGAAGTACTGGCTGACATGATGGAATAATAGAATGGTATGAAAAAAGACAGTTCACAATTATGAACTGTCTTTTGATTTACGTGTCTGCTGATAAAAAAATTATTCTAATACCTTAACTTCTGGATAAAATTCAATCGTTGCTTTTCCGATAATAGCATCACGGGAAACATATGGATTATCCCAATAGCGCGAATCCCATGAATTAACTCTGTTGTCGCCGAGCATAAAGTATGAGTCCTCAGGAACAACGAAAGGGCCGAAATCTTTGTTCAATAAAATGTCGCTATAATCGTTAACCAGAATTGTACCGTTAATATATACATATCCGTCAATTCCCTCGATGGTATCTCCAGGTAAACCGATGATTCTTTTGAGGTAAAGTGTATCTGGTTCGTCAGGACAATAAAAAGATACGATGTCACCTCTTTCAGGCTCAGCAACAGTATAGGCAAGCTTATTAATGAAGATACGGCTTCCTGTTACAACTGTACCTTCCATAGAGCCTGTTGGGACATACGCACTTGCTACAACTGTGTTTTTAAGCAGTGTTGCTATTATAAGAGCTATTATTAAAAGCTTCGCAGTATCCCATAGCTCCCAAGCGAGTTTTTTTATAAATGATTTGTGTTGATTACTCATTGTAGTACCCTTTCTGCGTTTCCAATTACTTAAATATGTGATATGATTATGTGAACGATTGGAATACTATATTAATTACTTATGTACATATTAACGTGAAAAAGTTGACTTTACAAGTCTATATTGGTTAAAATGAATATTTTTCTCTGTTTTTAATAAACTTAATTGTACAAATATGCAACAGTTAAAATGAAGTTAACATAAAGCTGTCAAAATGTATAAGGAGTGTGCAAAAGAGGATGTTTAGAATTTTAAGTAGATTTTTTATTAAGGATTGTGAGGATTATAAGAATCCCGTTGTCAGACGTGCATATGGACAATTGGCGGGGATTGTTGGAATTGTTCTGAATGTGCTGCTTTTTATAGGAAAGTATGTAGCTGGTTTTATCAGCGGTTCTGTATCTGTGATGGCAGATGCACTGAACAATCTGTCAGATGCAGGTTCTAGTGTAGTGACATTGATGGGATTTCATTTCGCAGGGAAGAAGCCAGACCCTGAGCATCCCTTTGGTCATGGGCGAATTGAGTATATTTCAGGCTTGATTGTATCAGGGCTTATTATGTATATGGGGTTGGAGCTGTTGCAGTCCTCTGTAGGAAAGATTTTGCATCCTGAGGATATGAAGGTTAATGCAATCACGATAACAATCCTGATAATTTCAATTCTTGTAAAGGTGTATATGGCAATTTATAACCGTGGTTTTGGCAACCGCATTGATTCATCTGCAATGAAGGCAACGTCAATAGACAGCTTGAGTGATTGTATTGCGACCTTTGTGGTGTTATTGTCCATGATATTGTATTATTTCACTAAGATTAATCTGGACGGTGTTTCGGGACTGGTGGTAGCAGCATTTATTCTGATTGCAGGCTTTACATCGGCAAAGGAAACCTTGAGTCCTTTACTTGGTGAGGCACCTGATGCAGAGTTTGTGAAGAATGTGGAAGAGCTTGTGCTGTCCCATTCTGACGTGGTAGGTATTCATGATATGATTGTGCATGACTATGGTCCTGGACGAAGAATGATTTCTCTTCATGCAGAGGTATCTGGCAAGGAGGATGTCTATAAGCTGCATGATTTGATGGATGTGATTGAATATGAGCTTCGTGAGAAGTTTCAGTGCGAGGCGGTATTACATATGGACCCCATTGAGGCGGATGATGAAAAGGTCATGGGGCTTCGAAAGGAAGTAGAAAAGCTTGTAAAGGATATGGATAGTGAGTTGTCCATTCATGATTTCCGCATGGTGGAGGGACCGACTCATACTAATCTGATTTTTGACGTAGTGCTTCCGCAGGGCTATGCGAGAAGTGATGATGAGGTATCTTTAGAGATTCAGCAAAGGATATTGGCGAAATGGCAGAATTATTTTGCAGTGATTAAGGTAGAAAAGAAATACATATAATAAAACGCATGCACTTTGTTTGAAAGATGCATGCGTTTTATTTATTTTTTATAAAGTTCTTTTGGCGTATACAAATGTCTTGGAATACCATCTACCATGACTGGTGATACATCGCCCTGGATGAGAGGCTCTACATATGTGATGAATTCATCTGTTACATATGTGCCATCCTTGTTAATCCAATTTCTAGGCACACATTTTTCGTCATTGGCAATCTTGTGAACGTCTTTCACTGCTGTTGCACACTGATATGGGTCATCGGAAATTCTTTGCAGAACAACCATTTGACCTGAATCACCTTCATCGGCAGCCTTGACTGCTGCACCGCCTACCTGATATGCTTCGAGGATATCAACGCGGGAAGCAAGGTGAGAGCCTGCTCTTTGTAAGGTGCTGAATTCGATGGCTCTTGTTTTACAGCCCAATTCACCAGCAATAAAGCTTGCAAGATAGGAAGCGGTTCCGGAAAGCTGTTTGTGTCCAAAGGAATCAACGAAATTAATGTCTTTTCCTAACTCGCAGACATATTTGCCATCAGCGGTGCGAATGCCTTCAGAAACAGCTACTACAACAGAGGTTTTCTTCTTTAAGAGTTGTTCCACCTTTGTTCTGAAGCTTTGAATGTCAAAGGTAAGCTCTGGGAGATAAATTAAATCAGGACCTTCACAGTCTTCTCCCTTGGAAAGTGCAGCAGCACCTGTTAACCAGCCTGCATTTCTTCCCATGATTTCGACAATGGTGACTAATCCCTTTGGATATTCCAGACAGAAGCTGTCACGGATAATTTCTTTCATGGAGGTTCCGATATATTTTGCAGCACTTCCGTAGCCTGGTGTGTGGTCTGTTAAAGCCAAATCGTTGTCAATGGTCTTAGGGCAGCCGATAAAACGGGTTTGATGACCTGTGAGGATGGCATAATCAGAAAGCTTTTTAATGGTATCCATAGAATCGTTTCCACCAATGTAAATGAAGGCTTCAATATCAAGCTTGTCCAAAATTGCAAATATTTTTTCGTAGACAGCTTTATCCTCATGGATTCCTGGTAATTTATAACGACATGAGCCTAAGAAGGCAGCAGGTGTACGTTTTAGAAGCTCGACATCCAGCTCTGTTCGGATATGCTCTGATAAATCAATATATTTTTCTTCGAGTAACCCCTGAATTCCATGGAGCATTCCGTATACCTTATTAGCGCCACGGTCTATGGCTGTTCGGTATACGCCTGCAAGGCTTGAATTGATTGCTGCGGTAGGACCACCTGACTGACCAACGATGACATTTCTTTTCATACTGTTACCTCCTTATTGAATTCTCTTTTATTCTATTTTAATACAATTTTCAGATAATTACCATAATATATTTTATGTATACCAAAAATATTTAGCGGAATCATAAAATAGGAAAAAGAATTCGTGAAAAGGGCAATTGCAGAATATGTAAGTGGCATGATATAGTATGTGTAGTTAAAAGATTGAAGGAGAAGGTTAAGTATGGAACGTGAAAGCTTTAAGTCCAGATTAGGTTTTATTCTGGTAAGTGCAGGCTGTGCAATTGGTATTGGTAATGTGTGGAAATTTCCGTATGTTGCTGGCGAGAATGGCGGGGGCATTTTCGTATTGTTTTATTTATTGTTTTTGTTGATTATGGGTGTTCCTGTTCTGACAATGGAGTTGGCCGTAGGTCGTGCAAGTCGTAAGAGTGCGGTGCAAGGTTATAAGGAGCTGGAGCCTAAGGGAAGCAAGTGGCATATACATGGTTGGATTGCGGTCATCGGCTGCTATTTACTGATGATGTATTACACTACGGTTTCGGGATGGATGCTTGGATATTTTGTAAAGTTTTTCAAGGGAGATTTTGTGGGTGTTGTTACCGAGAATGTAGACAGTGTTTTTTCTGCTATGCAGGCAAATCCAACAGAGATGATGGTATGGATGTCAATTGTCGTTGTGTTGGGATTTATGGTATTGATCTTTGGACTAAAGAATGGTTTGGAACGAATCAGTAAAACTATGATGATAGGTTTGTTGGGATTGATTGTAATACTGGCTGTCAACAGTCTTACCTTGGAGGGAGCAGCTGAAGGCGTGAAGTTTTATCTGCTTCCTGATTTGGGAAGAGCGATGGAGCGGGGAATTGGTAATGTGATTACAGCAGCAATGAATCAGTCTTTCTTTACATTGAGTCTGGGTATTGCTTCTATGGAAATTTTTGGAAGCTATATGACAAAGGACAATACACTTACAGGTGAATCTGTGCGAATTTGCTGTCTGGATACTTTCGTTGCATTGATGTCAGGAATGATTATTTTCCCTGCATGCTTTAGTTTTGGTGTACAGCCAGATGCAGGACCTAATTTGATTTTTATTACGTTGCCGCGAGTATTTGTTAATATGACGGGTGGTCGTCTATGGGGAAGTCTTTTCTTCTTATTTATGACCTTCGCCTGCTTTACAACGGTAATTGCAGTATTTGAGAATTTATTGGCGGCATGCATGGATAACTTTGGGTGGAGTCGTAAGAAGGCGGTTGTGATTAACTGTATTTTTATATTGGTAGCAAGTGTACCATGTGTTCTCGGTTATAATCTGTGGAGTGATATAAAACTTATTAATGGTGGAAATATTCTGGATACAGAAGACTTTATTGTAAGTAATCTTCTGTTGCCAATTGGTTCGCTAGTATATTTGTTATTCTGCGTAACTAAGTGGGGCTGGGGCTTTGATAAATACTTGGAAGAGGTAAATACAGGAAGTGGACTTAAAATGTCTGCTAAGCTTAAGCCGTATTTCCAGTTTGTATTACCGATTTTAATTTTGGTAATTTTGATTTCAGGTTTGATTTAGGAGTGATGTTATGGAAATGAAAGACGATTTTCAGGAGAATGAATTTCAGGAATATGTAACCTTCACGGTAACAACAAAGGAAGGTACAGAGGTTGAAATGGCTGTTGTAGATGAGTTTGACTTCAAGAATAAGCACTATGTAGTAGGTGCGCTGATTGAGGGAGATACCATTAATGAAGATGGTATGTATACCTACAAGAGTGTTATCGAAGGTGATGACTTCACGGTAGAGAAGATTACCAGTGAAGTGGAATATAAGCAGGTTGCAGAGGCGTATTTGAAACTATAGTATCTTGGGCGAGTCGTGAGGCTCGCCTTTTTGCTTAAAATTCTCTTTATTTTCCCCTATACATTTCTTGATTTTGTGTTATACTATAAAACAGAATATATGTTCGTTGATTTTGATGGAGGAATTCTCATATGAATAAGTTTATTCTTCATTCTGAATATCAGCCTACAGGTGACCAGCCGCAGGCGATTAAAGACCTCGTGGAAGGGTTTCAGGAGGGTAATCAGTTTCAGACCTTGCTTGGTGTTACGGGTTCTGGTAAGACCTTTACCATGGCAAATGTTATTGCGGCTCTGAATAAGCCGACATTGATTATAGCGCATAATAAGACCTTGGCAGGACAGCTTTATGGAGAGTTTAAAGAGTTCTTCCCTGAGAACGCAGTGGAGTACTTTGTGTCCTACTATGATTATTATCAGCCTGAGGCATATATTCCACAGTCGGATACCTACATTGCGAAGGATTCGGCTGTTAATGAGGAGATTGATAAGCTTAGATTATCTGCTACTGCATCTTTGACAGAACGCAGGGATGTTATTGTAGTTGCCAGCGTTTCCTGTATCTATGGTTTGGGTAGTCCTGATGAATATCAGGGGATGATGACTTCGCTTCGTCCTGGTATGATTAAGGAGCGGGATGATGTTATCCGTGAGTTGATAGAGATGCAGTATGAGAGGAACGACATGGATTTACAGAGGTGTCGTTTCCGCGTGCATGGAGATGTGTTGGATATTTGTCCTGCACAGGGCGGAGATTTTCTGATTCGTGTAGAGTTTTTTGGGGATGAGATTGACCGCATTTCTGAGATTGACCCAGTGACGCAGAGGACGAATGCTTATCTGGAGCATGTGACGATTTTTCCTGCATCTCACTATGTTGTGGCACCTGAGCGAATCAAGATAGCTTGCCAGAATATTGAAGAAGAGATGAAGGAACGCGTTATCTTCTTTAAGCAGGAGGATAAGCTTTTGGAGGCGCAGCGTATTTCGGAGAGAACGAATTTCGATATTGAGATGCTTAGAGAGACAGGCTTTTGTTCAGGTATTGAGAACTATTCCCGACATTTGAATGGTACTGCGGAGGGAGAACCGCCATATTGTCTGTTGGATTTCTTTAAGGATGATTTTTTGATTATTGTAGATGAGTCTCATATCACGATTCCGCAGGTGCGTGGTATGTATGCGGGTGACCGTTCCCGTAAGACTACCTTGGTAGATTATGGCTTCAGACTTCCGTCGGCTTTGGATAACAGACCGTTGAAGTTTGAGGAGTTTGAGCAGAAGATTGACCAGATGCTGTTTGTTTCTGCGACGCCGAATGTATACGAGGAGGAGCATGAGCTTCTTAGAACGGAGCAGATTATCAGACCAACTGGGCTTTTAGACCCTGAGATTGAGGTATGTCCTGTAGAGGGGCAGATTGATGATTTGATTTCTCGTATTAAGGCGGAGACAGCGCAGCATAATAAGATATTAGTTACTACGTTGACCAAGCAGATGGCTGAGGATTTAACCAGATATATGTCCGAGGTTGGTATTCGTGTGAAGTATTTGCATTCGGATATTGATACACTTGAGCGTGCTGAGATTATCCGCGATATGCGTTTGGATGTATTTGATGTGCTGGTTGGTATTAACCTGCTTCGAGAGGGCTTGGATATTCCTGAGATTTCGTTAGTGGCGATTTTGGATGCAGATAAGGAAGGCTTCCTTCGTTCTGCGACTTCGCTGATTCAGACAGTAGGCCGTGCGGCAAGAAATGCACAGGGACATGTTGTCATGTATGCAGATACGATTACGGATTCTATGCGGATTGCATTGGATGAGACTGAGAGAAGACGTAAGATTCAGCAGAAGTACAATGAAGAGCATGGTATTACGCCGCAGACGATTAAGAAGGCGGTACGTGATTTGATTAGTATTTCTAAGGCGGTTGCCAAGGAGGAGCAGTCCTTCGCGAAAGACCCTGAGTCGATGGATGCCAAGGAGCTGCGTAAGCTGATTACGACTGTAGAGAAGAATATGCGTAAGGCGGCAGCAGAGCTTAACTTTGAGGCAGCAGTTGAGCTTCGAGATAAGATGCTGGAGCTTAAGACGATGTTGAATGAGATAGAGGGTGGCATGTAGTATGCTTCCTGTGACAGGATTACTATTTTGAGAAAGTAGAGGTATTAGTTATGGATGCAAAGCAGTTGAAGATGCTTCCTAAGGGAGAAGTGATTCGTATTCGCGGCGCAAATGAGCATAATTTGAAGAATATAAGCTTGGATATTCCAAGGAATCAGTTTGTAGTTTTAACGGGATTATCAGGTTCTGGTAAGTCATCCCTTGCATTTGATACGATATATGCAGAGGGACAGAGACGATATATGGAGTCACTATCTTCTTATGCCCGTATGTTTTTGGGGCAGATGGAGAAGCCTAATGTCGAGAGTATAGAGGGACTTTCACCAGCGATTTCCATTGACCAGAAGTCCACGAATCGTAACCCACGTTCTACGGTAGGAACGGTGACAGAGATTTATGATTATTTCCGTTTGCTATATGCCAGAATTGGTATTCCTCACTGCCCGAACTGTGGTAAAGAGATTAAGAAACAGACTGTAGACCAGATGGTAGATGCTATTCTCGCATTGCCAGAGGGAACGAAGCTGCAGCTTCTTGCTCCAGTGGTAAGAGGACGTAAAGGTGAGCACGTTAAGGTCTTAGAGGGAGCAAAGAGAAGTGGTTATGTCAGAGTACGTATTGATGGCAGTATGTATGAGCTGACAGAAGAGATTAAGCTGGATAAGAACATTAAGCATAATATTGAGATTGTGGTAGACAGACTTGTGGTAAAGGATGGCATTACCAGACGTTTGACAGACTCAGTGGAGAATGTTTTAGGCTTAGCAGATGGTCTTATGACAGTGGATGTGATTGGCGGTGAGCCGATTAATTTCTCACAGAGCTTTGCTTGTCCTGACTGTGAGATTAGCATTGAAGAGATTGAGCCAAGAAGCTTTTCTTTCAACAATCCGTTTGGCGCATGTCCTGAGTGTTTCGGACTTGGCTATAAGATGGAGTTTGATGCGGATTTGATGATTCCTGACAGAAGTCTGAGTATCAATCAGGGAGCCATTACAGTTATGGGATGGCAGTCCTGCACGGATAAGTCCAGCTTTACCAATGCCATATTGCAGGCACTGTGTAAGGAGTATGATTTCTCTTTGGACACACCTTTTGAGGAGCTTAGTCCTAAGGTGCAGGACATGTTGATATATGGTACAAAGGGTAAGGAAGTTATCGTTTACTATAAGGGACAGCGTGGAGAAGGCAGATATCCGATTGCGTTCGAGGGACTGATTAAGAATGTGGAGCGCAGATACCGCGAGACTTCTTCGGAGACTACCAAGCAGGAATATGAGACCTTTATGCGTATTACACCATGTAAGGAATGTGACGGCAGAAGACTGAAGAAAAGCTCATTGGCTGTTACTGTATGCGATAAGAATATCCATGAGATTACCTCTCTTTCGATTGGTGCGCTTTATGACTTTTTAGATGGATTGGAATTAACAGAGCAGCAGAAGCTGATTGGTAAGCAGATTTTAAAGGAGATTAAGGCAAGAGTTGGTTTCCTGAAGAATGTAGGCTTGGAGTATCTTTGCCTGTCTCGTGCCACAGCAACGCTTTCTGGTGGCGAGGCACAGAGAATTCGTCTTGCAACACAGATTGGTTCGGGTTTGGTTGGAGTGTGCTATATTCTGGATGAGCCAAGTATCGGTCTGCATCAGAGAGATAATGATAAGCTGTTGAGCGCTTTGAAGAGTCTAAAGGATTTAGGAAATACGTTGATTGTAGTAGAGCATGATGAAGATACTATGTTTGCTGCGGACCATATTGTGGATATTGGTCCTGGTGCGGGTGAGCATGGTGGACAAGTGATTGCGCAAGGAACGGCAGAAGAGATTATGGCAGTTCCTGAGTCTGTTACGGGACAGTATTTAAGTGGTAAGAAGAAGATTCCTGTGCCGACTTCAAGACGTGAGCCTACTGGCTGGCTGACCGTACAGGGAGCGGCGGAGAATAATCTTAAGAATATTGATGTGAATTTCCCGCTGGGAGTATTTACCTGTGTAACAGGTGTTTCTGGTTCAGGAAAGTCATCACTTGTAAATGAGATTCTTTATAAATATCTGGCTAAGAAGCTGAATCGAGCAAGAACGATTCCTGGTAAGCATAAGAAGGTAGTTGGTGTTGAACAGTTGGACAAGGTAATTGATATCGACCAGTCTCCGATTGGAAGAACACCTCGTTCTAACCCTGCAACCTACACTGGTGTATTTGACCAGATTAGAGATTTGTTTGCTTCTACGGTTGATGCCAAGGCAAAGGGCTATAATAAGGGACGCTTCAGCTTTAATATTAAGGGTGGACGTTGCGAGGCTTGCTCGGGTGACGGTATTATTAAGATTGAGATGCATTTCCTTCCTGATGTATATGTGCCATGTGAGGTTTGTCAGGGTAAGAGATATAATCGTGAGACATTAGAGGTGCTTTATAAGGGTAAGAGCATCTATGATGTTTTGGATATGACAGTGGAAGAGGCTCTTGGCTTCTTTGAGAATGTACCATCCATTCGTCGTAAGATTGAGACATTGTATGATGTGGGCTTGTCCTATATTAAGCTTGGTCAGCCATCGACTACGCTTTCTGGTGGTGAGGCGCAGCGTATTAAGCTGGCAACTGAGCTTAGCAGACGTAGTACGGGTAAGACTATTTACATTTTGGACGAGCCGACAACAGGTTTACACTTTGCGGATGTTCACAAGCTGGTTGATATTATACAACGTCTTGCAGAAGGCGGTAATACGGTTGTTGTTATCGAGCATAACCTTGATGTGATTAAGACAGCAGACTATATCATTGACATCGGTCCTGAGGGCGGAGATGGCGGTGGAACGGTCATTGCCGAGGGTACACCTGAGCAGATTGCCAAGGTGCCGAAGTCGTATACAGGTAAGTATATTAAGAAGATGCTGGAGAAGGCGTAGTGACAATAAGTGCCTATTAACAAGGCTTATTCGGGGAACCGAATAAGCCTTGTTTTTCTATTTTCCTAAAAAATCTTTTACAACGGATATCCACTTCTCAGGTTGGTAAATTGCTTTGTAGCAGTGTGCATCTCCTTTAAAACAAACAATCTCCGTTGCAGGATAATATTTTTTCATAAGTTTGGCCGCTTTCTTTGATAGAACTTCATTTCCTTTTGTTCCATGAATGAAAAGTATTCTGCTTTGATGGTCGGCGCCCTCTATTTTACTTCCTGTAAAAACAGAAGTTACAATGTTTTCTATTGATGTATCAGTCATTAAATCTGCTATTTTCAAATAACTATCTAGGTATTTTTCGGGTAGGAAATATTTCTTGAAATTCTCTATAACCTTAGTGTCTCTTACTTTTGACTTATGCACGATGTCCTTATAATTCTTTATCATAATATTTATGGCAAATTTGGGACATGTCACTAAAGGTGCCCCATCCATAATCAGATTATGAATGTTCAACTTACCGCTTTTCCAAATTTCGTGAGCAATCTTTCCGCCAAGAGACATCCCGCATAAAACATCAATTGTATCTATATCCTTTGCGCTAAAATACTGTACAATTTCTTCGGCTTCTGCCAGCACCGAAACAAATTCACTTGCAGCATCTTCTGTGTGAGCATTGAGTGCTATGGCATAAATATTATAATGCTCTTTAAACGAAGCAATCTGTGGTGTCCAAACCTGCCAAGGAGTAAGAACTCCATGTACTAATACCATAGTGGGCTTATTTCCATCAATAAATTCATGTACTATCATAATTTTCTCCATCAATTTCAATTTCTTAAATATATCCCATTGCGTTTTTAACTTCTCGCATTTGTTCTGTTCCTACCAGCATTTCGAGTAATTGAAAAGCCACGCCTGCAGCTGTTTCGGGACAGTATGATGTAATGATATTTCCATCTACTACAATAGGTTCGCTGACTACATTTACACCATACTCTGCTTATTCATGCTGTGTTTTTCCGTTATCCAGATGATAAACGGTTGCTCTTTTTCCTTTCAAAATACCACTTTCAGCTAGAGCAAATGCCGCTACGCATACAGTTGCAATTGGCTTTCCCTGTTCATGAAATGCACGAATCAAAGCTTGTGTCTTAGGATGAAACGCTTCTTCCTTAAATCCAAACTCTCGAAATCCACCTGGAATTGCAAGTGCATCATAATCGTTTACATCTACTTCATCTATCAAAACATCCATTTGAACAGTGACATTAAATGTACTTATTACATTCTTCTGAAAACCACAAGTATGTACATGCACGTCATTCCCAAAACTTTCTCTGGCCCATCCGATAACATCAATAAACACACTAAATTCCATTGTTTCAAATGCTTTTGCACATAATAATAATACTTTCATTTCTGGCCTTTCTTTTAGTTAAACGATTCCTTTGTACCTTATATTGTTTTGTTTTTTGTGTTTCTGTTAAATATAAAACTGAATTGCATACAGCAATGCCAGTATTGAAACACCACACTGAGTATCATTGTTTCTAAGAATTTCTATTACATTATCTTTTGAAACCCACTTCTTGGCATTAACTTCATTCGTATCAATCTCTATTGATTCTGTAGCGACTTTTGCACCAAAAACATGAAGCTTCAAATCAGACATACCATTACTTGGATTATGACAGCATAAAAATTTCAAGTCTTTCAATGTACATCCCGTTTCTTCTAGACACTCTCTTCTAGCTGCCTCTTCTGGTTTCTCATTATTTTCAATTCTTCCAGCTGGTATTTCCCATTCTAATCTCGATGTTACATATCTTTTAGATTGTATCATTAAGATTTCATTTTTTCATTAACGATTACTACACATACTGACTCATGAGAATAGTGCAATTTGTGGTATGTATCAAAAATGCGTCCATCTGGCATTTTTACTTTATCTGAATAAAGAGAAACCCAATCACTTTCGTATATAATCTTTCTATCTAACATCTCTGGTAATATATTATTGTACACAGTATTTCCTCCTTGTTTTTCTGGTAGTATTGATAATTCTAATTTGTTATCGTATTTCTAAAAGCACCTCTTCTTGAACTATCATTCAAGAAGCACTTCTCGCTTTCAACTCGATCAATTCTAAAATGTGGATACTTTCGAGCATATCCCTATTGTCGTTTTCTGTAGACAAGATACCCTTGTTCTAACAGATCTGATACTAGAAACTCTCTTTGAGATACCTTTCCAGTACTTCTTGTCGAATCAATAATTCTTACTTGGCTTTTTTCATCATCAACAAATTCTTTAAAAATCATTACATGTGAACGAATTGCAAAAACATCACCTTGTCTAATCTCGCTAATATCAATAACATTTGCGGTATTAGGAATATCTCTTGCGGCAATTTTCTTGGGTAATCCCCCAGCATACTGTTAGTAGCCCAGAGCAATCCACACCAACTGTATTCCAACTTCCATATCTTGAGATATCTTCGGGAACATTACCCGCATATTTTCCATCTGCAATTCCCTTGTCAAATTCCTCAATAGAAGAAGCATTTCCCCAGCCGTATGCAACTCCCTTGTTTTTGGTGTTTGGCTTCCACCAAACGCTTTTCCCCAAGTATTATTTTCCATTTATTAGATTTACCTTTCTGTCTCCCTCATATATGCCGTTCTCGCTTTATAGCATAAACAGTTTTCATACTCTCCGCTAAAATAAATTTTTAAGTGTATTGTTAAAAAGAATTACTAAAAATTTATAATTGCTTGTCCCATTGATTTACATTTGGTCATATGTTCGCCTAAATAATTCGCCCATTTTTCGGTATAAAATGAATATTACGAAATTTTATTGTTTTTTCTATATCGCTTTATACTTGGAATATTTGCCCAAATACAAGATGGAATTCCAATTACCAGCAAAAACAATGGACCTAATATAATTGATTGAATTGTATGTCCGTATTCATGTACTTGGGTTCTTTCAAAGGTTTCTTGTAAAGATAAAGTCTTATCTGAACTTTGAGGGCATTTCTCACTAATAAAAATAAACATACCTATGCCCATGCAATACTCTTCTTTATTCCATACTGTTACAATAGTTCCTTTGTAGTAGTAGTGCTTGCAGGCAATATTCATTAAAAACATAATTAGGCCTACTATATTTTGTATAATTCCCCACGACCATTGCAGGAAAATAAATATGATATAAATAAAATTCATTTATCTTAAACCTCGTAAAATTTCATTTCTCAGCATTGCTGAAATATTTTAAATACCTTAGGTGAATTTGAATTCAGTTGAAGAAGCGAATTACTTTTGGTTGTGGCAAGGACAATCTTTTTTATTACTATTGCCACAGTCGGTATCGATGTTGTGGCAAAGGGTAGTCTTTTTATTACTACTGCCACACTTAGTATCATTACTGTGGCAAAGAAAATTGTTTTTGTTGCTATTGCCACAATTGGTATCAATGCTGTGGCAAAGAGTAATCTTTTTGTTTCCATTGCCACAATTAGTATCAATGCTGTAGCAAAGAGCATTCTCTTAGTTACTATTGCCCATTTTGTAGATTGAACTTGGTATAGAATGCCTTTTACGTTCTTCTATATACTTGCGCCAGCAATAAGTTCGGGGGTACAGAAACGACCAAAAAGAGTGATTTATACCCCACTCCAACAACCTCGGGGGTACAGGAGTGGTTGATAAAAGTGGTTTATACCCCACCATGCTCCATTCGGAATCCGCCCTTGCGGGCTACTTCCTCATGTACGGCTTCGCCGTATACATCTGTACTCGAATATGCCTGCTTGTGAGCAAGCTCCCAGCAGTCAATTCGGTCCATCTGTGCATGGCTCAACTGGATTTCAATTTCCGTTGTTTCTCAAACTCTCATACAGACTTAGAAGTTGCTCATTTCTTTTTCTTATATTTAACTATTGCTAATAATGCAAACAATATCACGATTAATAACGCACTTCCCGATATAATAAGCAGTGCGCTATTGGTGTTTATGCCACCAAAGATAAGCAGAACGCATATACAAATCAATACCCCCAGAAGTACCCCTCCTGCTAGCCGGGCAAAAGTTCGTTTATTATCCGATACTGTTGCTATTTCAAATATTATATCTACAATCAATTCAAGTATATCATCTAACATATTTTACACCTTCTCCAAAACAGAAAATCAAAGTTGTACATTTGGTTTTAATATATCACAGTTTACATAATTTTCCTATATTAATTAAAGCGAAGAATAGCGAGTATAATAGTTTTTGTATGAAGCCTGCCTATTCGCAGCGCCTACGGCACTTGCTCATAGACGGCTTCGCCGTATACATCTTCACTCGAATATGTCTGCCTGTGAGCAAGCTCCCGTCAGCCAATTCGGTTCAGCTGTGCATGGCTCATGCAAAAACTAGTTTACAGAAAATGTAAAAATAACTCTAAAGTTATCAGCTAAAGTGTCCGATATATATGTCAGATGGCATATTTTGAGTGCAAGGTTAAGATTTTATGTAAAAAAAACTGGGAAACCCCTTTGAAAATTGCTATATTTAGGTTATAATGGCTTGTATGTTTAAAATGATAACATTGGGCATAATTAAGTATAGATAACCATTTTAGAAAGGGGCAAAGAGCCATGCAGTACACAGATATTGGAATCGACCTTGGAACAGCAAGTATTCTTGTTTATATCAGAGGAAAGGGTGTCGTTTTAAAGGAGCCTTCAGTAGTAGCTTTTGATAAGGATACAGATAAAATAAAAGCCATCGGAGAAGATGCAAGATTAATGTTAGGTAGAACACCTGGTAATATCGTAGCGGTAAGACCGCTTCGTCAGGGAGTTATTTCTGACTATAAGGTTACTGAGCAGATGATGAAGCACTTCATTCAGAAGGCTCTTGGCAAGAGAACATTCCGTAAGCCAAGAATCGCTGTATGTGTGCCAAGTGGTGTAACTGAAGTAGAGAAGAAGGCAGTAGAGGATGCTACCTATCAGGCAGGAGCAAGAGACGTATCTATTATCGAGGAGCCGATTGCAGCAGCAATTGGTGCTGGTATTGATATCAGTAAGCCATGCGGTAATATGATTGTAGATATCGGTGGTGGTACATCAGATATCGCAGTAATCTCTCTTGGAGGAACTGTTGTAAGTGCATCTATCAAGATAGCAGGCGATGACTTCGATGAAGCAATCGTTCGTTATATGAGAAAGAAACACAATCTTTTGATTGGTGAAAGAACAGCAGAAGACATTAAGATTAAAATCGGAACAGCATTCAAGAGGGCAGAAGTAGATCACATGGACGTTAGGGGACGTAACCTTGTAACTGGTCTTCCTAAGACAATTCGTGTATCTTCTGAAGAGACAGAAGAGGCATTACGCGAGACTACCTCTCAGATTATTGATACGATTCACAGTGTTTTGGAGAAAACTCCACCAGAGCTTGCAGCGGATATCGCAGACCGCGGTATTGTGTTAACAGGCGGCGGAAGCTTATTAAGAGGCTTAGAGGATTTGGTAGAGTCCAGAACAGGAATCAATACCATGACAGCTGAGGATCCTATGACAGCGGTAGCGATAGGAACAGGTAAGTACGTTGAGTTCTTAGCAGGCTATAGAGAAGACTATTAATTAGAATCTTACTAATTAGGAGAACAACTCATTCTGACTCTTGTATATGACAGAGGAGGAAGAGTATGGTAAGGGGACTTTACACAGCCTATACTGGCATGCTGAATGAGCAGTATAGAATGGACATCATGGCAAACAATCTTGCCAATGCAGATACTACAGGTTTCAAGAAGGAAGGTTCGACAGCACAGTCGTATTCGGAGATTATGTCGGTTAAGATTAAGGACATAACAGAGAATCCGAATATTCCGCAGAGGCTTGGCGGTGTTAGTCTGGGTGTAAAGATTGGAGAGACCTACACAGACTTTAGTCAGGGTTCTTTTAGAGATACAGGCAATACACTTGACCTTGCGATTAGTGGTGATGCATTTTTTAATATCGAGTTCACCAATAAGGCAGGCGAGACAACAACAAAATATACTAGAAGCGGTGATTTTGCATTGACCAAGGATGGTTACCTGACGACAACGGATGGTGACTATGTACTTGGCGAGGATGGCAGAATCCAGTTATCGACCACAGCAGGAAGTACAGTCGTTGATGAGAATGGTAACATTTATCAGGACGACGAGTTTGTGGCGAAGATTAAGCTCACAGCGTTTGAAGATACCAATTATCTGACACATTATGGTGAGACTATGTGGGATGCAGTAGAGGGCGCAGAGTCCTATGATGCAACCGACTGTAAAATACATCAGGGATATTTGGAAATGTCCAACATCTCAGTAGTATCCGAGATGGTTAATATGATTAGTATTCAGAGACATTATGAAGCAAATCAGAAGGTGATTACAACCTATGACGAGTCTTTGGATATCGCAGTTAATCAGCTGGGAAGGATATAAGCATAGTAACACTTATTAACAAGGCATAAGCGTATAACGCGGATAATGGAGGAAGATTATGGTACGTTCTCTTTGGACAGGTGCAGCAGGTATGAATGCACAGCAGCTTAATGTAGATAATATTTCTAATAACCTTGCAAATGTTAACACAACAGGTTACAAGACAGAGGTTATGGAGTTTAAGTCACTTTTATATCAGACGATTCAGACTAAGACAACATCTTCGGACTTAGAACAGAAGCCGATTGGTGCAGAGGTTGGACTTGGTGTGCGTAATTCATCAATTACTTCAATATTCACACAGGGTAATTTGACAGATGTAGATAGCACAACAAGTTTTGCGATTGAGGGTCAGGGCTTCTTCGGAGTACAGGGTACGGATGGTAATACATATTACACAAGAAACGGACAGTTCTCATTTATGATTGGAAATGATGGATTGACACTTGCTAATTCAGATGGTTTGCCTGTACTGGATACAGAAGGTGAGATGATTGTCTTGGAGGAAGGAATGGTAGCTGACAAGGTTACTGTAAGTACTTCTGGTGAGTTATTCTATCCTGATGAGGATAATAACTACGAAAGCTTAGGTTATACGATTGGATTGTGGCAGTTTAGCAATCCAGCGGGCTTGAGTAAGGCTGGTGATAGCTTATATGAGGTTACGGCAGCAAGTGGTGAAGCGTTGAATGAGGCTGAGAATGATAATCTGACAAAGAGTAAACTCCAGCAGGGATATTTAGAGGCTTCTAATGTGCAGATTGCAGATGAGATGGTTAATCTTATTGTTGCACAGAGAGCATATGAGATGAACTCAAAGGTCATTACAACTTCGGATGAAATGATGCAGCAGGCAAATCAGTTGAAGAAATAACAGATAACGTGATAAAAGGCTGAACAGGAAAGACGGAGGAATGACATATGGAAATTAGCGGAATGAGTTCAATGTATACAGATTATATAGCAAGCACAGCAACCAATCAGACAACAAAGCTGGCAGAAAATGTAAGTGCAGAAAGTTCGGATGAAGAATTGTTGGAGGCGTGTAAGGAATTTGAATCGTATTTTATCGAGCAGGTTTTTAATGCGATGATGGAAACGACGAAGGTTTTCTCAGATGAAGAAGAGAATGATTCCTATGCGACAAAGATGGTTGATTATTTCAAGGATTCTGCAGTACAGGAACTGACAGACCAGGCAACAGGACAGAATGGTCTAGGCATTGCACAGACCTTATATGAGCAGATGAAGAGACAGTATTCTGCATTAACGCCTGAGGAGGTAGCTGCAGCAGCTAGTGCAACAACTGAAGAGAAATAGATAAGATACGCCGATCTGGAATAGCAGGTCGGCGTTTTATGTGGGAGGATGCATTGGAGACAATTAAGGGGTTCGTAGAACATATCATATATAAGAATGCAAGCAACGGTTATGGTGTTATAAATGTAATCGTCGATGAAGAGGAACTTACTTGTACAGGTATCTTTACGCACTTGGACGAAGGTGAGTGTATTGAAGCAGAGGGAAGCTATGTGGAACATCCTGTATATGGTATGCAGTTTAAGGTGGAGAGATTTCAGGTTGTGCCGCCCGAGGACTCTGTTGCGGTAGAACGATATTTGGCATCAGGGGCAATTCGCGGCGTGGGAGCGGCACTTGCGGCAAGGATTGTAAAACGCTTTGGAATCGATACGATTCGTATTATAGAGGAAGAACCTGGGCGCCTTGTTGAAATCAAGGGAATCAGCGAGAGAATCGCCAGAGAAATTGCAGAGCAGATGGAAGAGAAGAAGGATGTTCGCGAGGCGATGATTTTTTTGCAAAAATATGGAATATCTAATACTCTTGCTGTAAAGATTTATAATCAATATGGGATTGGACTATATAATGTGATGCGGGAGAATCCTTATCGCCTGGCAGAGGATATATCGGGTATTGGATTTAAGATAGCGGATGAGATTGCTTCCAAAATAGGTATCCATACGGATTCGGATTATCGTATCCGTAGCGGTATTTTATATACGTTGTTACAGGCAGGTGCAGAAGGGCATGTATATCTGCCACAGAAGCAGCTGTTGGAAAAGGCAGCTTATATGCTTGAATTGACGGAGGAACAGATAGAGCCGCAGCTTGCCAATCTTGCGATTGACCGTAAGCTGGTAATCAAGGATAAGGCGGGAGAAAAGTGTATCTATGGTATGTCGAATTATTATGCGGAGCTGAATTGTGCAAGGATGCTTCGAGAGCTACAGGAAAGCTTTGATGCTGCAGAGAGACTTACTAAGGTTGAAAGAGACAGGCTTGAGAAAAAGATACAGAAGCTGGAGGCTGCTAATGGGATGCAATTGGATGCGTTGCAGCGGGATGCGGTAATCGGTGCTATTGAAAATGGTGTATTTATTCTGTCGGGAGGTCCTGGTACGGGTAAGACTACGACGATTAATATGATGATTCGCTATTTTGAGGCAGAGGGCTGTGATATTTTTCTGGCGGCACCGACAGGACGTGCAGCAAAGCGTATGACGGAGGCTACTGGTTTTGAAGCTAAGACTATTCACCGATTATTGGAGTTGAATGGTGGTGTAGAGCAGGAGGACAGCCGTGCCAACTTTGAGAGGAATGAACTAAACCCGTTAGAAGTAGATGTAATTATCATTGATGAGATGTCCATGGTAGATATTTATTTGTTCCAGTCTCTGCTAAAGGCAATTGTTCCTGGAACAAGATTGATTATGGTAGGAGACAGGAATCAGCTTCCATCGGTTGGACCTGGACAGGTTCTGAAGGATTTGATGGAGAGTGAGTGCTTTTGCCATGTGGTGTTGGAGAAGATTTTTAGGCAGGCGGGAGAAAGTGATATTGTAGTGAATGCTCATAAGATTAATCAAGGGCTGCAGATATCATTGGATAATAAGAGTAAGGACTTTTTCTTCTTGGAAAGAGATAATGTCAATGTAATTTACAAGCATATGATATTGCTGATTACCGAGAAAATGCCTAAGTATGTGAATGCCAGACCTTATGACATTCAAGTGCTGACGCCTATGCGTAAAGGTGCTTTAGGAGTTGAAGTATTGAATCAGATTTTGCAGAAATATCTGAATCCTCCTGATGCGAAGAAGGATGAAATTGCGCATGGAGATGGCGTGCTTCGATTGGGTGATAAGGTAATGCAGGTTAAGAATAACTATCAGATGGAATGGGAGGTAGTAAGTAAGTACGGTATTACTATTGATAAGGGACTTGGTGTGTTTAACGGTGATGTAGGCGTTGTTAAGGAAATTAACGGAACAGCCAAGACCGTTGTTATAGAGTTTGATGATATGCGTCGGGTGACCTATCCGATAGGCGGTTTGGATGAGATAGAACTGGCATATGCGATTACGATTCATAAGTCTCAGGGAAGTGAGTATCCTGCAGTAGTGATGCCACTTTTGACAGGACCCAGAATGCTTTTTAATCGTAATTTGTTATATACAGGAGTTACGCGCGCCAAGAATTGCGTTACAATACTTGGAAGCAAAGACACGCTTAATCAAATGATAGCAAATGAGAATGAACAAAAGAGATACACGGGATTGAAGGATAGAATATGCGAAATCAGAGATGGTATATAGAGAAAATAGTACAACTTTTTTATCCCAGACGTTGTCCTGTATGCGATGATGCAGTACCGATGAAGGAAGGGCTTGCCTGTGAAGCGTGTCGTAAGAAGATACGGTATATTAGGGAGCCTAAATGCAGAAAATGTGGTAAGGAGCTTCGGCAGGAAGAAAAGATATTGTGTGCGGACTGTACTAATCGCAGACATGAATTTGATTACGGTATTGCTTTGTATGACTATCAAAGTATGAAAGAGAGCATATATCGTTTCAAATATCAAAAAAGATGTGAATATGCAAAGTTTTATGCGCAGGAAATATGGAATAAGTATGAAGATGAAATCAAACGTATGGAAGCGGATGTTTTAATTCCTGTTCCTCTGCATAAGTCGAAGTTGAAATTAAGAGGCTACAATCAGGCAGAATTAATTGCAAAGGAGCTTTCGAAACTGTCGGGTATTCCGTGTGATTCTAAAATTGTTTACAGAATACGGAAAACTGTTCCACAAAAGGAGTTAGATGTTCAAGGAAGGCAAAATAATTTGAAAAAGGCTTTCAATATCCCTTCAGATGTTGTAAAATTAAATAAAACTATAGTTATTGATGATATCTATACAACAGGCAGTACTATAGATGCTGTGTCAGGGGGACTTAAACAGCGAGGAATAAGAAATGTCTATTTTATTACACTTTGCATAGGCGAAGGGATATAACGGAGGTATTTTCATGAATATTCGGAACTGTAGGAAATGTGGGAAGGTATATAATTATATAGGGGGAATACCGATTTGTCCTGCATGTAAGGAAGTGGCAGAGAAGCGCTTTCAGGATGTTAAGAAGTATATCAGAGAGAATCCAAGAGCAGATATTCGTCAGGTGGCGGCTGATTGTGAAGTAGAAGTGCAGCAGATTCAGCAGTGGATTCGAGAGGAGAGACTGGAGTTTACGGATGATTCTCCGATTAAGCTTCCATGTGAGAATTGTGGCGCGATGATTCGTGCAGGTAAATATTGTGAGTCGTGTAAGCATAAGATGGCGAATAATCTTTCGGATGCGTTTGGCATGAATAAGCCAAAGGTAACAGTAGTAGAACAGCCAAAGAGACAAAGCGACGGCAATAAGATGAGATATTTAGACAAGCATTAGGAGACTGACATAAAATATGCTGAATGAAGAACGTATTAAGTTGATGACTAAGATGGCATCATATGAAGCAAATGAGGGTAAGCGCAACATGGCGATTGGTAATTACTTCCGCGGTGATTATATCAGCGTACAGGTAATTAAGTCGATTATACATGCTACGATTGCCTTCTTCATCGTGTTTGCGTTATTTGTTTTTTATGATTTGGAATTGCTGATGGCAGATATTTATAAGATGGATTTGTTAGATTTGGGTAAGACAATCATTATTTATTATTTGGTGTTTGTTGTAATCTATGCAGTGATATCTTATGTTGTATATGCCTACCGTTATGCAAAAGCAAGAAAGAGCCTGAAGATATATTACAATAATTTAAAAAAGCTTGCGTATCTTTATGATAAAGAAAGCAAAAGGTATGAATAAAGACAAATAAAAGACTCTGAAAGGATACGACTATGACGAATTTACTTGTTCTCAGAGAGCAGATGAAAAAAATTTATAGCAGATATGAGGCCTACATTACACCTACGTTAAAGTTTTTATTGGCATTCATTTCGTTATCGATGATTAATAATGTAATAGGCTATATGAGTAGCTTGAACAACATGGCTGTGGTGCTGATTTTGGCGCTGATGTGTTCATTTTTGCCAATGAATCTCACAATTGTAATTTCAGCTGTGGTGACATTGGCTCATTTGTATGCGTTTTCACTGGAGTGTGCTGTGGTGGCACTGGCAATATTCCTGTTACTGTTTATTTTGTATTTTAGATTTTCACCAAAGGATACGATTGTAGTGTTGTTAACACCTCTTTGTTTTGGATTGAAGATTCCATATGTGATTCCGTTGGCTATGGGATTAGTGGGTACACCTGTTTCTGCTGTTTCAGTAGCGTGTGGAGTGATTGTATACTATGTTATTACTTATATGAGTAAGAGTGCAGCTGCATTGAATGCTTTTGATGCAGATGGAATGGTTCAGAAGTTTAGATACATTATTGATGGTGTGATTGGCAATAGAGAGATGATGGTAACTCTTGTTGCATTTGCAGCGACCATTATTGTAGTATATTTTATTCGTAGATTAAGTGTAGATTATGCATGGACGATTGCGATGATTACGGGTACATTGTTTAATATTCTTTGCATGTTACTGGGAGATTTGCTATATAGTACCAATGTTTCTGTTTTGGGTTTGATTTTTGGAAGCATTGTATCTGTATTTTTGGTAAAGGTATTGCAGTTTTTTGTGTTTAATGTGGATTATTCAAGAACTGAAATGGTACAGTTTGAGGATGATGAATATTATTACTATGTAAAGGCGGTTCCGAAGAATACAGTAGCGGCTCCTGAGAAGAGAGTGAAGACAATTCGTGTACCTGATAAAGCGGTAAATCATCCGCGAAAGGATGTACGCAGATAATAATTATAGACTGGAATGGTAGCATATGAAGGAACAGATTATTTCTTTGATAAATGAATATGGTGCGTCTTTTAATAAGCTAAGTGTAAGATGGGAGGATGTAGTGGAAGTAATCATTATATCCTTCTTAGTGTATCATTTATTAATTTGGCTTAAGAATACAAAGGCATGGTTCCTGATGAAGGGTGTTATTGTCATTGTTATATTCATTTTTATGGCATATCTTTTCAAGATGACGACCATTCTTTGGATTGTAGAGAATGTAGTGGGTATTGCGGTTACGGCGTTAGTTGTCATACTTCAGCCTGAGCTTAGAAAGGTATTGGAGGATTTGGGAAGGAAGAATATTCTGTTTTCAGTACTTGCCTTTGATAAGCAGACGGTGGAGAAGTTCTCAGATAAGACAATGAACGATTTGGTAAAGGCAAGCTTTGAGATGGGAAAGGTTAAGACGGGAGCGCTTATGGTAATTGAGCAGCGGGTGCGTCTTACTGAGTATGAGAGAACAGGAATAGAAGTGGATGGAATTGTTTCCAGCCAGTTATTGATTAATATATTTGAACATAATACACCGTTACATGACGGTGCTGTTATTTTGTGTGGAGACAGGGTGGTATCAGCGACCTGCTATTTGCCGTTATCAGATAATATGGAGATTAGCAAGGAATTGGGAACCAGACATCGTGCTGCGGTAGGTATTTCAGAAGTGACAGATGCGATGACCATCGTGGTGTCTGAAGAAACGGGTCATGTCAGTGTGGCCTATGAAGGTAAGCTATATCGTAATTTGGATGCAAAGGGGTTAAAGGAGATGCTTCTTATCGCACAGGATAAGGAGATAGAAGAGAAGAAACACAGATTATGGAAAGGAAGGGCTAGAGATGAGAAAGAGACTAACGCATAATCTTGGATTGAAAATTCTGGCTGTCGTGTTTTCTGTAGCGCTGTGGTTTGTGGTTAATAATATTAGTGATCCGATGGAATCTAAAACATATAGTAATATACAGGTAGAGATTCTGAATGCTGATTTGATTTCAGATGCTGGTAAGGTATATGAGGTTTTGGAGAATACAGATAAAATTACTGTAAAGGTTACAGGTAAGAGTTCTGTTATTGATTTGCTGGAGAAGGAAGATATCCGTGCAGTGGCAGATATGGCGGATTTAAGCTTTATGAATACAGTCACAATTAAGATTTCCAGTGCCAGATATAATCAACAGTTAGAGTTTGATAGTAGTATAGAGAACCTTAAGTTATCTATAGAGGATTTGAAGAAGATTCAGATGGTTATTAATACATCGACGTCGGGACAGCCTGCAGACGGATACATTGTTGGGACGGTAACACCGAGTCAGAATATCGTTAGAATTTCAGGACCTGAATCAGTTATTGACAGGATTGACCATGTGGATGCTATCGCAGAGGTGAGAGATACATACACCTCGGATATTAATACCAGCGTGGAATTAAAGCTTAAGGATGAGAATAATGATGTTATTCAGAGCAGCGCAGTGGAGATGAATATCACCAACATTGATGTGGCTGTTTCTATTCTTGCGACTAAGGAGATTCCTTTGAAATTTGCAGTGTCTGGAACTCCTGCTGATGGATATGTAGCAACGGGTACTGTAATCAGCGATCCTGCTACAATCAAGATTGCTGGTAAGAAGGGATTGATAGATGGAATTTCTGAACTTTCCATAGCAGACGCTTCGTTGAATCTGAGCAATTGTGAAGAGGATTTGGTGTCTATTATTAATGTTTCCAGACACCTGCCAAATGGAATTCAGATGGCAGACAAGGGCTTTTCTGGGGATGTTAGTGTTACTGTGGATGTAGAACCTACAGTAACAAAGACTTATCATATTCCTGCAAAGAATTTTGGAATATCCAATAGTCCTGAGGGCTTCAATGTAACAATTCAGGAATTTATGGATGGTTCTGAAACATACACTATAGCATTGGTAGGATTGGCAGAGGATGTGAACCAGCTTAATGCAAGAAGTATTATCGGTGTTGTAGATATGGATGTAATTAAGCAGAAGTATGGACTTACAGACTGGCAAAGAGGTATATATGTAACTGATATTATATTCGATTTGCCTGAAGGTGTGAGCTTGAAGGAAAAATGTCGTATGACTTTAATTGTAACCGAGCAGGTGACTGAAGAGGAAGCTGGCGAGGTAAATGAATTAGAAGAGGTAGAAGAATAAAGTTGGAGGAATAGAAATGGCTAGATTATTTGGAACAGATGGAGTGCGCGGTGTTGCGAATGATGAATTAACACCAATGCTTGCAATGCAGTTGGGACAGGCAGGAGCTTATGTTTTGTCAAAGGAAAAAGCGCATAAGCCTACAATTATGGTAGGTTGTGATACAAGAATTTCGGGAGATATGCTGGCAAATGCTTTGATGGCGGGTGCCTGCTCGGTAGGAGCGAATGTAGTATATGTTGGTGTGCTTCCAACACCAGCAATTGCCTTTTTGACAAAGAAGTATCGTGTGGATGCGGGAGTTGTAATTTCTGCATCACATAATCCTGTCGAGTTTAATGGAATCAAGTTCTTTGATGGTAATGGCTTTAAGCTTCCAGATGCGTTAGAGGATGAGATTGAGGCATTGATTCAGAGTGGTAT
>JAFUKJ010000049.1 GCA_017467805.1 Lachnospiraceae bacterium | reverse complement strand
CAGTAGGCTGTATAGAGGTAATTACCTATACGCCGATGCTTGGTACAGGAGGCACCTTCCTTGCATTTGTAACAGGTAATCTAACCAGTATTAAGGCACCGAGCGCATTAAATGCAATGGAGAATGCAGGCGTAAAGATTGACAGCGAAGAGGGAGAGGTTATCTCGACCATCGCAATTGCAACCAGTACAATTGTGACAACTTTAGTAATCGTTATTGGTGTGTGTGCATTGTCGTATTTAGCACCGATATTAGATTCACCTGTTATGGCACCTGCTTTTGATAATATTTTACCTGCATTATTTGGCGGACTTGGAATTGTGTATATCAGCAAGAACTGGAAGCTGTCAATAGCACCGCTGGTATGCATGATTGCATTATTCTTAGCAGTGCCGTCACTTGCAAGCTCAGTAGGTGTACTTGTGCCTGTAGGTGTATTAATTACCTTAGGTGCAGGAAGAATCATGTATAAGAAGGGAATGTTATAATGATTGGCTGGATTATTTTAGGTGTAATAGGGGTATTTATTATCGTATTACTTGTCAGGGCTGCAAGATTCGTGCCAAAGCAGGAAGCACCGATACAGAAGACAAAGGTCTATACCAATCGGGAAAAGATTGTAAATGATTTTGTTAATATGATTCAATGTAAAACAGTATCTAATCGGGATGAAAGTCTTGTGGATTGGTCAGAATTTGAACGTTTCGAAAAGCTGTTAAAGGAAAGCTTTCCGCTTATTCATGAAAAGTGCAGCTTTCAGAAAATAGGAAAAACGGGTCTTTTATATAAGCTGGCAGGAGAATCAAGTGAAGCACCTTGTGTATGTATGGCACATTACGATGTGGTTCCTGTAGAAGAGGATGGTTGGGATAAGCCTGCTTTTGAAGGGATTATTGAGGATAATGTAATCTGGGGAAGAGGAACACTTGATACGAAGTCGACGCTATGTGCTGTATTAGAGGCAGCAGAGCAGTTATTGGCAGAGGGCTATCAGCCTAAGAATGACCTGTATTTTTCCTTCTCGGGTGAGGAGGAAATAGACGGTCCAAGCTGTAAGGATATCGTAGATTATCTGGAGCTACAGGGAATTAAACCAGCGTTTGTATTGGACGAAGGCGGTGCAATTGTTGAGAATGTATTTCCAGGAGTAGATAGGGAGTGCGCCCTGATTGGTATCAGTGAAAAGGGAAGCGTGAATATGAGCTTTTCGATGGAGAGCAGTGGCGGACATGCATCAACACCTCCTGTACATACCATATTAGGCCAGCTTTCGCAGGCGGTAGCACGCATAGAGAAGCATCCGTTTAAGAAGCAGTTTACGAAGCCTGTAAGATTGATGTTTGATACATTAGGAAGACATACGCCGTTTTTATATCGAGTTGTTTTTGCAAATATGTGGTGCTTTATGCCGCTGTTAGACCTGGTAAGTAAAAAGATTGGTGGTGAGATTAATGCAATGTTTCGAACCACGGTAGCAGTTACTAAAATGGAGGGCAGTAAGGCGTACAATGTACTTCCTGTAAAAGCATCCTTTGGTATCAATATGCGTTTGCTGGGAGAAGATACAATTGACAGCGCAACGCAGTATCTTACAAAGACAATAGCAAATGAGAAGATTACGCATACTTTTATTAATGGAGCAAATCCATCGAAATGCTCGGATATTGACTGTGAGGCATGGGAGACTCTGAAAAAGGCAATCCGCCAGACATGGCCAGAGGCTTTAGTATCACCATATTTGATGATGGCATGCAGTGATTCAAGACACTATTGTAAGATTACCGATAAGGTATATCGTTTTTCACCTATGAGATTGTCAAAGGAAGAGCGCGCCATGATTCATGGTAATAATGAAAGAATTCCAGTGGAAACTTTGGTAAAGACGGTAGAGTTTTATATCAGGTTATTAAAAATGTTATAGATTGGAAGACCATAGTAAGTGAAAGAAATTGCTTATTATGGTCTTTTTTGTATTGACAGCAATATTATCAAGTAGTAATATAAACATATGAACAGTTATTCATATGTTTGATAATAAATTTGAAGTGTTATTCATATATTGATTAAGGAAAGGAGATAATGCTTATGGCAATGCATGATGTAGAGTGCTGCGATGAGGTATGCCATCATAGTGATTTGGTAACGAAGGTGAATTCCCATATGCCTGACGAAGATGAGTTATATGATTTGGCTGAGTTATTTAAGGTGTTTGGTGATTCTACACGAATTCGTATTTTATATGTTTTGTTTGAGTCGCAGATGTGTGTATGTGATTTGGCAGAGGCTTTGAATATGAATCAGTCTGCGATATCACACCAGCTTAAGATTTTAAAGCAGGCGAAGCTGGTAACAGGCAGACGGGAAGGCAAGTCGGTTATTTATTCCTTGGCAGATGACCATGTAAGAACGATTATTGACCAGGGAAGAGAACATATTGAAGAATAAAGGAGAATAAGGATATGAAGAAGAAATTTAAAATGGAAGATTTAGATTGTGCAAACTGTGCAGCAAAGATGGAGGATTTGATTCGTAAGATTGATGGAGTGAATGAGGTAAGTATCAGCTTTTTAGCGCAAAAGCTTACGATTGATGCCGATGATGCACGTTTTGATGAGATTATGAAGGAAGTACAGGCGGCATGTGCCAAGATTGATGCGGAGTGCAAAGTATTATTATAAAATGACAAAGGTTGGAGGGAAACTTTCAACCTTTTTATCCTAAAGGATAATGAATTATTCAGAGGTGGGTGAGTGTTATGAACAAGAAGCAGAAGAAAGTATTAACCAGAATTATCATTGCTTTTGTGTTATTTGTAATATTATTTATATTAGAGCATGGTGGAGTATTAGAGGGAGTGCCTCATCCGTTGCTGATGCCGATTATTTTTCTGATACCGTATCTGATTATCGGATATGACATCATTCTGAAAGCGGCAAGGAATATCAGAAACGGACAGATATTTGATGAAAATTTCCTGATGATGATTGCGACCTTTGGTGCTTTTGCGGTAGCTGAGTATTTGGAGGCAGTAGGCGTTATGTTGTTTTATCAGGTGGGTGAGCTGTTCCAGAGTTATGCCGTAGGAAAGTCAAGACAGTCAATCAGCGAGATGATGGATATTTGTCCTGAGTATGCCAATATTGAGGAAAATGGAGAACTTATACAGGTAGACCCTGATGAGGTTGAGATAGGTACAATCATTGTTGTTAAGCCAGGAGAGAGAATTCCTCTTGATGGAATTGTTGTAGAGGGAGAGTCTTTAGTCGATACTTCTGCGCTGACAGGAGAGTCCGTTCCAAGAAGAGCCGCGAACGGCAGTGAAATTCATAGCGGATGTGTGAACGGCGGTGGAACATTAAAGGTACAGGTAACAAGTACCTTTGAAAATTCAACTGTAGCAAGAATACTCGAATTGGTAGAGAATGCAAGTTCTCACAAGGCAAAGGTTGAGAACTTTATTACCAGATTTGCAAGATACTATACTCCTGTCGTAACCATTGGTGCAGTATTGCTTGCTGTCATACCAACATTGTTTTTGGGAGATTTTACAGTATGGCTTCAAAGAGCATGTATTTTCCTTGTAATTTCCTGCCCGTGTGCATTGGTAATATCTGTTCCAATGGGCTTCTTTGGCGGAATTGGTGCAGCTTCTAAGTACGGAATCTTAGTTAAAGGAAGTAACTATCTGGAAGCAATGTCCGAGATGACAACGATTGTGATGGACAAGACAGGAACCTTGACTAAGGGAGAATTTAAGGTTGTAGAGGTGTATTCGGCATCTCTTTCAAAGGATGAGATTCTAGATATCGCTGCTCATGCAGAAGGCTATTCGAATCATCCAATAGCAGCATCTATCAGAGAGGCGTATGCACAGTCGATTTCTGTTGAGAGGGTAAGAGATACAGAAGAAATTGCAGGACATGGTATACATACTTTCGTGGATGGCAGAGAAGTTTGGCTTGGTAATGAGAAGCTGATGAATGAGAAAGGTATTGACTATAGCTTGGTAACTGGTACACTCAAAAGTATAGGAACTGTAGTGTTCTTGGCATGTGAAGGAAAGCTTGCAGGTGCAATTGTTATTGCTGATTCTATTAAAGAAGGAGCAGCACAGGCAATTGGACGCATGAAGCAGCTTGGCGTGAAGAAATGCGTTATGCTGACAGGTGATAATAAGGCGACAGCAGTGGCAGTTGCTAAGGAATTGCAGATAGATGAGGTATGTGCTGAATTATTGCCACAGGACAAGGTTTCTAAGGTGGAAGAGCTATTGAACGCTAAGGCGGGTAAGGAGAAGCTGGCATTTGTAGGAGACGGTATCAATGACGCGCCTGTTCTTACCCGTGCAGATATTGGTATTGCAATGGGCAGTATGGGAGCGGATGCGGCAATAGAAGCTGCGGATATTGTGCTTATGGATGATGATATACAGAAGATTTCTACACTTGTTAATATTTCCAGAAAAACTGTGCGTATCGTGAAGCAGAATATTGTATTTGCATTAGGTGTAAAGCTGATTGTATTAATTCTGGGGGCGCTTGGAATTGCCAATATGTGGGCGGCAGTTTTTGCAGATGTTGGCGTTTCTGTACTTGCGATACTCAATTCCATGAGAACACTGGGAACAGACTACAAATAGAATATAAAACTTTGGGGGAGAGCAAATGGGAGAGGCAAATAATTATTACAAGAAGGCAAATGAGTTAAAGCAGTGTATTAATGAAGTTTTTGTAGGCAAGGAAGAGGTAGTAGAGAGTTTGCTGATTTGTATGCTGGCAGGCGGTCATGTATTATTGGAGGATGTGCCAGGAGTTGGAAAGACCACACTGGCAAATACCATTTCTAAAAGTATAGGCTGTAGTTTAGGAAGAATTCAATTTACCCCAGATACCCTGCCTGGAGATATCTTAGGTGTATCTGTTTATAATATGAAAACACAGGAGTTTGAATATAAGGAAGGCGTGGTAATGAACCAGCTTTTGCTTGCTGATGAGATTAACAGAACTTCACCTAAGACGCAGGCAAGTCTGTTAGAAGCAATGGCAGAGGGACGTATCACTGTGGATGGTAAGGTCTACGATTTACCAAAGCCGTTTATGGTAATTGCAACGCAGAATCCTGTAGAGTTTTTAGGAACATATCCATTACCAGAAGCGCAGATGGATAGATTTATGATGCGGCTTTCTATCGGTTATCCTGCAAGAGAGCAGGAGATGCAGATGGCATTGCAGTATCTTGAGGGTAAGACACCTGACAAGATAGAGGCAGTATGTGATGTAGAGACAATATTACAGATGAAGGCTGTTGTGGCAGGTATCACTGTTACGAATCAGGTGCTTTCTTATATAGAAGATTTGGTTATGCTTACAAGAGAAGAGCAGAGTTTTGCTTTAGGTGCAAGCCCAAGAGCCATGCTGGCTTTGGTTCGAGCGGCACAGGGAAGAGCCTTTTTACAGGGGCGTGACTATGTAAAGCCTGATGATGTGAAAAAAGTGGCAGAGCAGGTATTATTACATAGAATTTCGCTGACCTCAGAGGCAAGAATTCGCCAGGAAAGCGCTGTGAAAATATTGCAGAGCCTGATATTAAAAGCAAGAATACCAGTAGCATAAAGGAGAGACTGGCATGAAAATTCGTAAATGGATTTGGCTTGTAATGTGGATTTTGTCACTTGTAGGAATCAGCTTTTATGGTGGAGCCGTAAGCTATGGCTTTTTCTTTGCCATGACCTTGCTGCCTGTGATATCCTTTATCTATTTGTTATGTGTGTATTTGCGGTTCAAGATATATCAGGAGGTTGAGTCCAGAGATATGATTTGCGGACAGGCAATGCCATATTATTTTGTACTGCGAAATGAAGATTATTTTGGATTTGCAGGAGTAAAGGTAAGGATGTTTCCAAACTTTTCCTTTGTTGAGGGTGTTGCTGAGGATGTAGAGTATGAGCTTTTACCGGGAGATGAATTCATCTATCATACTACAATTGTGTGCAAATATCGTGGAGAATATGAGGTGGGTGTAAAAGAGGTTATTGTAACAGACTTCTTTGGAATTTTTCGCTTACGATACAAGGTATTGGGGACGATTAAAGCAATTGTGCATCCGAAGCTTGTAGAGCTGACTTCGCTATCTGAGGAGATACAGATGGCAGCAGCACCGCAAAGAGAAGCCTATGGAGAACAGTCAGAGCCTGATGTATTGGTAAGAGAATATGTAAGCGGCGATAGCCTAAAAAGGATTCACTGGAAATCCACGGCGCGGCAGCAACGTTTGATGACACGTCAATATACAGGGGAAGAGAAGCAGGGAATAACATTACTGTTTGATACCAAAAGATACAGCAAGAGGGAGGATATCTACATACCATTGGAAAGTAAGATATTAGAAACCACTTTGGCATTGAACCTGTTTTTTGCAAAGAAGCAGCAACGTATTACAACATACTGGACACAGAATGGTATCAGAAAATGTGATATAGAAAGCATGAGCAGCTTTCAGGACTTTCATGCAAAGGCAGAAGCCGTTATATTTGATAAGGATGAGGATTCCTTGCGTTTATTTAAGGAATTATGTGAAAGCGGCAGCCTGTATGCTTCTAAGATGGTGATTGGAATATTTCATGAAATAAATGATGAAGTGGTATACTTAGCTGAGCAATTAGCGATAGCAGGAATAACGGTGTTGGTATACGTTGTTACAGATGAAGACATTGAGTCCTTTGTTAGACAGAGTACAGCAAGAAAGCACATTATAGCCATTCCTGCTGAGGCGGAGCTGGGGGGTATTTTATGACATACGGAATAGAGAAGAATCTGTATCGGGTAATCAATACTCTTCTAATGGCGGCGATTTGTATGCTGAGTGTGGGGCAGTATATAGGACTAGCGGAATGCACCATTTTCATGTGGTTATATGCTTACTGGTAACTGGTGTATTGGCAGTCTTTTGCTTTGTGAAGACTAAGGGAAAGCTGATAATGGCAGCCTCCTTGACAGGATGTCTGATAGTATTGGTAATGCTTGCAGGCTGGCCAGAGAGTATTGCATTTGTAATTACATATGGAAACTGGCTGGTTGGTAATGTGGATATGCCGTTGGAGTGGCAAGGCAGTATTGAAGCATTGCAGGTAACAGGCGTCTCTCTTTTGTGCTTTTTGTTACAGCTTGTAGTTGAAAAGCTTTTTGGTGTTAAGATTATAATTTCAGTTGTTCTTTTGCTTGGTATGTTTGTTGATATGTTAAGTAAAAGGGAACTTGAACATCTGACAGTAGTATGTGGGCTGGGCTTTATTATATTAACTTATACGGAATGGACGCAGAAGCATTGGAAGAAACACAAGTGCAAGCAGCAAAGAATGTACATGCTTTGGATGATGCCGTTTTTAATACTTTATATGATTTTTATGTTGGTGATGCCGACACCCAAGGCTCCATATGATTGGAAATTTGTAAAGGAGCTATGGGCAAATCTACAGGAATCCTTTTTGGTAATGAGTCAGGACTGGCAAAGAGGTGAACAGGAGGATTTTGCGATTGCACAAAGTGGTTTTTCGGATAGCGGAATGCTGCTAGGTGCTTTAGAGCAAAGTGACCAGGAGGTTATGCGCATTCAAGGGCAGAAGAGTCTGAAGACCAATGTTTATCTGGGAGGAAAGACCTACGATACCTTTGACGGGCAGCAGTGGCTGCAAAGTAACGAAGCAACAGAGAATGACAGACTATTAGATACCTTGGAAACAATGTATGCGATACGTGCATATGATTTTGAACAGGAAGAGCATTATGTACATTCTACGAAGCTTCATGTGCGTTATCAATATTTTGATACGGGATATTTATTTGCACCTTTGAAAGCATGGAAGGTAACGGGAAAGGATACAGAATATCAGTCCATCGGCGGTAATCTTGTGTTGGATGATATACAAGGCTATGGCATGGAATATGATGTGAATTTTGTCCAGATAAATGTTGACCATTCACTATTTTATGAGTTTCTGGAGGATACCTACGAACCTGATGAAGCAATGTGGAAGAGTGTCCGAAAGGAATTTGGAGCAGATGCGTCTAAGTTATATACGTTAGAGGACATTGAACAGCATAGAGCGCAGATAGAGCAATGCTACGGGGACGAGGTAGAGGTGTCAGCAGAGGTAAGTACCTATATGGATGCTATTACAGAAGAGGCACAGACTATGATTCAGAAGCTGAAGGCAATAGAAGCAGAGCTTTCTTCTTATACCTATACATTAACCCCTGGTGCGCTGCCTGAGGATATTTCGTCAGAGAAAGAATTTTTGGATTATTTCTTATTGGATAGCAGACAAGGGTACTGCAGCTATTTTGCAACTGCATTTGTATTGCTTGCAAGGGCGGAGGGACTTCCTGCCCGCTATGTAGAAGGCTTTTGCGTGCCGATAGATGGAACAAATGAAACTATTGTATATTCAAGCATGGCACATTCATGGCCTGAGGTATATATAGAAGGGATTGGGTGGATTCCGTTCGAACCAACGCCTGGCTATGAGAGAATCCGTTATACACCATGGGAAGTTAAGGACCATGTGAGAAAGTCAGCGATTGTACATGATGAAGAAGAGGAAGAAGAGTCAGTAGCGGTACAGACACAGGAGGCTATAGAGAGTGAGATACCTCAGGAAAAGCAGGATGTAACGAATGCCGCTTGGTATATTGTT
>JAFUKJ010000048.1 GCA_017467805.1 Lachnospiraceae bacterium | reverse complement strand
TGAAGACGACGAGGTAGATAGGTCATGGGTGTAAGTGCAGTAATGTACTCAGCTGAATGATACTAATAGGTCGAGGGCTTATCCTGGAAGGTAATTCTGAGATAGAAGCTTGGAAGAAATGAACGGAAGAGAGATTTGTGTGTTCGGTTTTGAAGGTACAGACCTTTAATAAATGAAATATTCCTCGATAGCTCAATGGTAGAGCACTCGGCTGTTAACCGAGTTGTTGTAGGTTCGAGCCCTACTCGGGGAGCTAACACTGGAAACAGTGTGATGCCGTTGACGAAGAAGTCATGGTAAAGATAAAAGGCTCCATGGTCAAGCGGTTAAGACATCGCCCTTTCACGGCGGTAACACGGGTTCGATTCCCGTTGGAGTCATCCCAATTAAATATTTGATATGGCGCAGTAGCCAAGTGGTAAGGCAATGGTCTGCAACACCAGTATCCACCGGTTCAAATCCGGTCTGCGCCTCTGAAAGCTCGTAAATATACGGGCTTTTTTATTTATTATCAATTGGTTAACATAGAATGGAAAAAACATCAAAACTGCACAATTTGACTAAAAAACATGTTCAAAAAGTGTGCCAATGTCGAATTGACTAAAAACACAAAAAAATATATAATTTATATACAATTAAGATAATACTGACATCGCATGTACAATGCGACATAGACATATAGATTAAGGCATAGAAGCATTGTATTTGCTATACGATGCTTTTTTATTTTAGTTATGTAAATAAAACAATACAAAGAGATATAGAGAATATCTTTGTATGGAGTGTAAAGGGTGAAAATATGGCTTTAAAACATTATAAAAAAGAATTATTAGAAACAATAATCTGTATGGCTTTTGGAATTGTGATGATTGGAGTAGGTTTGACAGTAGATGCAGATGTTGTAAAGGCTGCAAATAATGTTCCAATGGGTTGGAGTGAGATAGAAGATAAGAAATACTATTTGGATGCAGATGGTAATCCTGTAATTGGTTTGCATGCCATAGAAAATGAGATTTATTTATTTAATGCAGATGGTTCTATGTATTCAGGATGGGTAACTCTTGCAGGACGAACGTTTTATTTTGATGAAGCGGGAGTTATGCAAAACGGAGAGTGCATGATTGATGGAAATATGTATTCTTTTGCCAGTGCAGGTGATTTCTTGACAGGATGGTATGAATTAGGCGGAAAGACATATTATCGTAACGAATATGGCTACGATCAAAAAGGGTTTGTTAATACTACTGAGGGACTCTTTTATATAGGTGAAGATGGTGTTGTAACAAACGATTTTGAACTTGATGGTAAATGGTATCATACAGATGATACGGGAAGGATTCTGACGGGAGATGTTGATTTTAATGGTAAAGTAGGACATTTTTCGGATGAAGGAGAATTCTTATATGGCTGGAATTATAAAGATGGCGTGTATAGCTATTGTGATGAGATGGGAGTTACTTATGTAGGCGCTCAGACAATAGACGAAGTTCCTTATTACTTCGATGAAAATGGAAATTTGTTAGTGAACACGACAGTAGGTATGTATGCTGCTGACGAAAAAGGTGTACTAACAAGAATGGAGCTTAGTGCTGAAAATGTACATGCAAGAATAGATGAGCTTCTGCAGGAGATAGGAACGGATATTACTTCTATTGGAAAATATGTTAAGAGTAATCTTAAGTACAAGTACATGGAGAAGATGGAAACAAAGGAAGAGATGGCAGTATATGCTTTAAATAATAGAAGGTGTTCCTGCTATTATTATGAAGCATTAACGCATCTGATGTTAGAAAAAGCTGGATATGAGGTAATCACGATACAGGGAAAAGGCTTTGTTTATGCAGAGCATTATTGGTGCTTGGTATATACAACCAGAAATGGTGTAGAGGGTTGGTATCATGTAGACCCTTTGAAGGGGCAGTTTATAAAGACGGATAGTGAAATGGTTGCAAAAGGATTCAAATGGAATCATAACGATTATCCTGCAACACCTTAATATGTGTAAAATTAAAGGAAGGATTTTATGAAAAAGTTAAAATTAGTTGTATTGAGTATAGGATTGGTTGTCACACTTAGTGGTTGCGCTGCTAATGAAGCGAGTGAGCAAGTGAATAAAGAGCAAGAGATGACTATTGTAAATGATGAACTGGTAAGTACTTCAGATAAGGTAGTGGAGGAAAAACAGGTAAATAACAGCATTGAAAAAGCAGATGAAAATTCACAAAGTAAAATGGAGGAAGTTTCTGAAGATAGAGAGAGCATCCAGACAGATAAGAATGAAGTAAAAGAGCCAGAAGAAGTAGAAGCTGAAACAGAGGTTGAGGATGATACAGTTCAAAATAGTACTGCATATACAGATGGTGCAGTGACCAAAGAAGATTTTGCGATTCAGATAGGAAGCGTGTTAGTTTGCACGGGTGATGATATCAATACACTTGTAGAACAGCTGGGAACTCCTGATGATTTTGTGCAGGCAAGAAGCTGTCTCTATGATGGAGATGACAAGGTATATACATATGGAGGAATTGCAATTTATACCTATCCAAATGGAGCAGAGGATATTGTATATCTTATAGAAGTGACGGGTAGTGAGAAGCTGCTATCTGATGTGGGTGTTGGAAGCACGATTGCTGATATTACTCAGGCATACGGTAATGATTACGTGGAGTTCGGTACTATGCTGTCATATGATTTATCAGAAACTGCAAGTATTAGTTTTCAGATAGAAAACGATGTTGTTACTTTTATTGAAATCTATAATGAATAAATTTGAAGCTATACCACAGAGGTAAGGTAAAAACCTAATCTCTGTGGTGTTTTCGTTCGTCAATGTTTCTAATAAAATCAGTATGTACTATATAATATCTACAAAAAAAATAAAAACGCTTGCAAATTATGAAGAAGACCTTATAATTTAGGTATAACTAAAACATTTTAAAAAACACAAAAATAAATAGTGGATGGAGGATATTATATGGACCAGACAATTAAGTACAATGAACCTTGGATTTTACAAAGGGCAGATCCATATATTTATAAGCATTCTAACGGAAAGTATTATTTTACAGCATCAGTTCCTGCTTATGATAGGATTATGTTGCGTCAGGCAGATAGTTTGGAAGGACTGGCTACTGCAGAGGAGACAACTATTTGGATGAAGCATGCAAATGGACCTATGAGTGAACATATTTGGGCGCCAGAGCTTCATTATTTAGATGGAAAGTGGTATGTATATTTTGCAGGTGGTGAGAAGGAAGATATCTGGAAGATTCGTCCTTATGTATTGGAGTGTCAGGATGCTGACCCTGTAACTGGTGAGTGGAAAGAGCTTGGTATGATGCAGTGTGCAGATGACGATGAGTTCTCATTCCGCGCTTTTTCTTTGGATGCAACAGTATTTGAGAATGCTGGTAAGCGTTATTATGTATGGGCTGAGAAGGTTGGTGTTGGCAAGCAAATTTCTAACCTTTATATTGGTGAGATGGAAACACCTTGGAAGCTTAAGACTGTTCAGGTGCTTTTGACAACTCCTGATTATGATTGGGAGAGAGTTGGTTTCTGGGTAAATGAAGGACCAGCAGTTATTAAGAGAAATGGTAAGATTTTCCTTACATATTCAGCGAGTGAGACAGGTGCGCCATACTGCATGGGTATGTTAACAGCGGATGAGAATTCTGACTTATTAGACCCATTGTCATGGAAGAAGGAGAGATATCCTGTATTGGCATCTGCTCCTGAGTTTGGTTTATATGGACCTGGTCATAACTCATTTACAACAGATGCAGAGGGTAACGATATTCTGGTATATCATGCTAGAACTGAAAGCGTGATAGAGGGTGACCCATTATACAATCCAAACAGACATGCTATGTTGATGAAGTTTGACTGGGAAGATGGCAGACCTGTATTTAAATTTACAAAATAAGGGGTGACAAAATGGCAAAACTATATATTAATGAGAAGAATTTAAAGGGACACATTAACGCAGAAATCTATGGTAACTTTGCAGAGCATCTTGGAAGATGTATCTATGAAGGTCTTTATGTAGGCGAGAACTCAGAGATTCCGAATACAAACGGTATGAGAAATGACGTAGTTGCTGCATTAAGAGAGATGAAGCTTCCAGTGCTTCGTTGGCCAGGTGGCTGCTTTGCAGACGAATACCACTGGAAGGACGGTATCGGTCCTAAGGAAACCAGAAAGAAAATGGTTAATACACACTGGGGGGGTGTGACAGAGGATAACAGCTTTGGTACGCATGAGTTCTTTGAGCTTTGTGAGCAGATTGGCTGTAAGACATATATCAATGGTAATGTTGGTAGTGGTACTGTTCAGGAGATGTCTGAATGGGTAGAGTATATGACCTTTGATGGCGTTTCTCCTATGGCAGAGCTTCGTAAGCAGAACGGTCATGAGAAGGCTTGGAAGGTTGATTACTTCGGAGTAGGTAATGAGAACTGGGGCTGTGGTGGTAACATGACACCATCCTATTATGCAAATCTTTATAGAAGATATCAGACCTATGTTAGAAATTATGATTCTAAGAATCCTATTTTCAAGGTTTGTGGCGGTCCTAATGTAGATGATACATACTGGACAGAAGAAGTCTTGAAGACTTGTTATGAGAATGCGCCTAAGGCTTTCCACGGTTTTATGGATGGACTTTCGCTTCATTATTATGTACATCCTGAAGGATGGGAGATTAAGGGAAGCTCTACAGACTTCGATGAGAAGGTATGGTATAAGACGCTTGCAAAGGCTCTTTACATTGAGACATTAATTAATCATCATTCAACAATTATGGATAAGTATGACCCTGAGAAGAAGATTGGTTTGATTTGTGATGAGTGGGGAACATGGTTTACATGTGAGCCTGGTACAAATCCTGGTTTCTTGTATCAGCAGAGTACAATGCGTGATGCTTTGGTAGCAGGCTTATCATTAAATATTTTCAATAAGCATTGTGACCGTGTGAAGATGGCTAATATTGCGCAGTTAATCAATGTATTGCAGGCTGTTATTTTAACAGATGGACCTAGAATGCTGTTAACTCCTACTTATCATGTATTCCATATGTATAAGTATCATCAGGATGCTGAGCTGGTAGAGAGCTTTATTGAGGGTACTAAGACGATTGGAGAAGAGAAGGAATATATGGTTCCAAATCTTCAGGAGTCTGTATCTGTTGATAAGAATGGAGTGATTACAATCACATTGAATAACTTATCTGTAACGGATAGCGAAAAGCTGGATATTGCATTTACAGAGTGTAAGCCTTCTAAGGTTACAGCGTCTATTCTGACAAATAAGATGAATGCGTATAATACATTTGAGAATCCTGATACAGTTAAGGAAGAGGAATTTACTGACTTTACTGTAACAGAGAAGGGTATCAGCTTTACAATGCCTGCATGTGCAGTAGTACAGTTTAGAGTTCAGGGTTAATTTCCAAATTATGATACAGCAGGATGAACCAAAGAAGCGATGCTATAAGTGTTTGCTTCGCGAGATGGACCAGAATGAATATTTTCAAAATCTGCATGATTACATAGAGAATCTGGATGAGGATATCAAGGCATCCAAGGAACTTTATAATGACCGTCTGACAGTGTGCAAGGAGTGTGATAATCTGTTAGAGGGTATGTGTAAGGCGTGTGGCTGCTTTGTGGAGCTTCGCGCTGCGATTAAGAAGAATATTTGTCCTTATAGTAAGTGGTAAAGTAATATAATTGGCTCTTTTTGAGTGATTTTTGACCTGATAGGTTTGGAAGTTACTTGAAGAGAGCTTTTTATTTTATGAAAGCAAAACTTGGATATGGTAAGCGGGGGAGATATGGTTGCGCAAATAATGTCATATGGTGTAAAATGGAGGAGCAACTGATGTGAAACAGAAGAATGATGTAATGGGGATATGATATGGAGAGAAGAAGAGATAAAGGATTAATTGCAGTAGTAATCATAATGAGCTTTGTTACTTTAGTGTCGTTAGGACTTGTTGTGCTGATAGGTTTTATGTGGTATCAGAATTCTGGAGAGCTGGAGGTTACTACTACAGAAGAGATAGAAGTGGTGGAGGAGCCTGTTGTCGAGGTAATGAATGTTCTGACAGAGGAAGAGCGTACGCAGGTAACTGAGGAAGCCAGAGCGGCATTTAAGGAAGAGATGAAGAGTTTTCTTACCATTGAGAATCCAAGTACAGTGAGGATGATTCGAAACTTTTTCCCAGAGAATTTGGTTTTCTATGATGATAAGTCATATGTATTTGCTCCAATTCAGGATTCACTGAAGAAGCATGGTTTAAATCATGCGAATTTGGTGGAGAATGAAAAGGGAGAGATGGAATATATTGAGAATGGTGTTGTAACCTCTCATAAGGGAATTGATGTTTCTAAGTATCAGGGTAACATTGATTGGCAGGCGGTAAAGGAAGATGGTGTGGAGTACGCATTTATCCGTCTTGGACTTCGCGGTTATGAGTCTGGTAAAGTTGTACTGGATGAGTACTTTAAGAAAAATATGCGTGGTGCAAATGAAGCGGGCGTAAAGGCGGGTGTCTATTTCTTTACACAGGCAATTACGGAAGAGGAAGCCATTGAAGAGGCTGAGTTTGTAATAGAGAATCTGGCAGACTATGATGTACCATATCCTGTAGTAATGGATGTGGAGATGATTACATCGGGAGATGGCAGAGCGAATAATCTTAGTATGGAGGAAAGAACTAAGATTTGTATTGCATTTTGCGAGACAATTAAGAATGCGGGCTATACGCCAATGATTTATGGAAATATAAAGTGTTTTGTGAGAATGCTTGATATGGCACAGCTTGAGGATTATGAGAAATGGTATGCATTTTATGATAATTATTTATATTTCCCATATGATGTAAGTGTATGGCAGTATTCAGAGTCAGGAAGTGTTAATGGAATTAAGGGAGATGTTGATATGAATATTTCCTTTAAGACTTGGTAGAGTTAATAGAAAGGGAGATTTCGTATGGCAGATATGGAGAAGATTGAACAGCTAAGAAAAATGATTGCGGAAAGCTCTAATATTGTATTTTTTGGTGGCGCGGGAGTTTCTACGGAAAGCGGAATACCTGATTTTAGAAGTGTAGATGGCTTGTACCATCAAAAGTATGCTTATCCTCCTGAGACGATACTAAGTCATACCTTCTATAGAAGAAAGACGAAGGAATTTTACGATTTTTATAGAGAAAAGATGCTATGTCTGGATGCAAAGCCTAATGCAGCTCATCTTGCGTTAGCTAAGCTGGAGGCGGAAGGAAAGTTGAAGGCGATTGTGACTCAGAATATAGACGGGTTACATCAGGCAGCTGGTAATAAGAAGGTTTATGAGCTGCATGGAAGTGTGCTTAGAAATTACTGTGAGGACTGTGGCAGGTTTTATGGAGTAGAGTGTATTGTGGAGTCGGAGGATGTGCCAAAGTGCGAATGTGGCGGCTTGGTGAAGCCAGATGTGGTATTGTATGAGGAAGGCTTAGATAATGCTACCTTACAAGCTGCAGTAAATGCAATTGCCGAGGCGGATATGTTGATTATAGGAGGAACTTCCCTGGCAGTATATCCTGCAGCAGGACTGATTGATTATTATCACGGTAATAAGCTGGTATTGATTAATAAGACACCGACACCTAAGGATTCTATTGCGAATTTGGTGATCTCAGGAAGTATCGGAGAGATACTGTCTCAGTGTTGTTAGAATAATTATATTGCCGCCTTGATATAGGCGGCGAGTACATAAATGGAGAGGCTGTAGGCATATGGATTATGAAGTTGGAGATATTGTTAAGTTAAAGAAGCAGCATCCTTGTGGCAGCAGTGAATGGGAGATTCTGCGTGTAGGTGCAGACTTTCGATTAAAGTGCATGGGATGCGAGCACCAGATTATGATTGCGCGTCGATTGGTGGAGAAAAACACAAAAGATTTGCGTAAAAAAGCTTGAAAACACTAGGAAAATATGGTATCATATGACCTTGTGATATATATAATCCTTGCTTCTTCCTAGAGAAGAGGCCAGAGACCAAAAGGAGGTAACAAGCATGAACAAATATGAATTAGCCGTTGTTGTTAGCGCTAAGATCGAAGACGATGAAAGAGCCGCTACCATCGAGAAGGTAAAAGGTTACATCACAAAGAATGGTGGAACTATTACTAACGTAGATGAGTGGGGTAAGAAGAGATTAGCTTACGAAGTTCAGAAGATGAGAGAAGCTTTCTATTACTTCATCCAGTTCGATGCAGAGTCAACAGCTCCAGCAGAGATTGAGAGCAGAGTTCGTCTTATGGAGAATGTTGTAAGATATTTATGCGTTAGAGCAGACGAGAAATAGACAGTACAGGTAATACGTTGACAACGCGTATTTGACGTAGAAAGTGGGAGAACTTAATATGAATAAAGCAATTATTATGGGGCGTTTAACTAGAGATCCTGAGGTAAGATATACACAGGGTGAGAACCAGATGGCAATTGCAAGATATACACTTGCGGTTGATAGAAGATTTAACCGTGGCGGTGATGAGAACACAGCTGATTTTATTCCATGTGTTGCATTTGGCAAGGCAGGAGAGTTTGCGGAGAGATATTTCCGTAAGGGTACTAAGATTGCTGTGACAGGCCGTATCCAGACAGGTAGCTATACCAATAAGGATGGTGTAAAAGTTTATACCACAGAAGTTGTTGTTGAAGAACAGGAATTTGCTGAAAGCAAAGGAAGTAATAATTCATCCGAAGGTAATTTCGGAGGCGGTATGATGAGCCAGTCAGCTCCTGCACCAATGGCAGCAGCAGATGGATTCATGAATATTCCAGATGGAATTGATGAAGAATTACCGTTTAACTAATTGTAGATTATAAGATAGGAGGCTTTTCACCATGGCTTTTAATAAAACAGAAAAGGCTGATTCTCCAATGAAGAGAAGAGGCGGAATCCGTAGAAGAAAAAAAGTTTGTGTTTTTTGTGGCAAGGACAATGTAATTGATTACAAAGATACAGCAAAGTTAAAGAGATACGTATCTGAAAGAGGTAAGATTCTTCCTAGAAGAATTACTGGAACATGCGCTAAGCATCAGAGAGCTCTTACAGTAGCTGTTAAGCGTGCTCGTCACGTAGCATTAATGCCATACACAATCGATTAATTTATGGTATCGCGACCGTCACTACTTTTGTAGTGGCGGTTTTTTAATGCATACATCTAGTACTTTTGTTGTAATTGGGGTATGATATAACAAGATGAAAATTTAAAAAGGAAGGGAAACAATATGTCAAAGGTAATTGATAATTTTATTAGATATGTAAAGGTAGATACACAGTCAAGAGAGGAGCTTTCGGATAAAGTACCATCTACGGATAAGCAGAGAAATCTTGCAAAGATGTTGTATCAGGAATTGGTAGATATGGGAGCTTCTGAGGTTAGATATGCCGAGGAGCACTGCTATGTATATGCTGTTATTCCAAGCAATATAGAGAAAGAGGTTCCTGCAATTGGTTTTATTGCGCATATGGACACGGCAGATGCTGTAAGCGGAGAGAATGTAAAGCCTAGAATTATTGAAAATTATGATGGTAAGGATATTGTTTTAAATGAAGAGAAGAACATTATTACAAAGGTAAGTGAATTTCCTATGCTGAAGGATTGTGTGGGTAAGAGTCTTATTGTAACAGATGGAACTACTCTTCTTGGTGGTGATGATAAGGCTGGTGTAGCGGAAATTATGACAACGGCAGAGTATTTCCTTACACATCCTGAGGTTAAGCATGGAAAGATTTGTATTGGTTTTACACCTGATGAAGAGGTTGGACGAGGAGTAGATTTCTTTGATATTGAAGGCTTTGGTGCTGATTATGCGTACACAGTAGATGGTGGTGAGTTGGGAGACATGAGCTATGAGTGTTTCCATGCTGCAGGTGCTAAGCTTATGATACATGGTAAGAGCGTTCATCCTGGCTATGCAAAGAATATTATGAAGAATGCAATTAAGCTTGCGATGGAATTTGATGCAATGCTTCCACAGGAGGAATGTCCTGAATGTACAGAGGGATATGAGGGATTCTATCATATTACAGATATGAAGGGTACTGTTGAGGAAGCAGTTGTAGATTATATTATTCGTGACCATGACAGAGCATTGTTTGAGAAGCGTAAGGAGAATTTCCTTGCAATTGCTAAGAACTTAAATGAGAAGCATGGTGAGACCATTTTTGAGGTTGAGCTTAAGGATTCCTATAACAATATGAAAGAAATGATTGAGAAGGAAATGCATCTTGTAGATAACGCAAAGGCGGCTATGGAGAAGGTAGGTGTAACACCAAAGGTTTCTCCGATTAGAGGCGGTACAGATGGTGCAAGATTATCCTTTGATGGTTTGCTTTGTCCTAATCTTTGCACTGGTTCAGAAGGACATCATGGTAAGAATGAGTTTGCCTGTGTAGAGGATATGGAAAAGATTGTTGAAATTCTAATAGAAATTATTCGTATTTATGCGGATTTTGAGAAATAATTATTGTTAGACATACTCAGTATTGAAAATATGTTATGGAACTTTACTGCAATTAATGATATACTTAACGTATGTAATTGTATCTAAATTCATGACAACAGATTATTTTCAAATTTTTGAATATAATTATGGATTATCTGCTTTTAAATACAATGGCGCGTTTTATGAAGTAAGACGGTCTTGAGTGAATGCAGATAGGAATTATAAGGGGTATTGAGTATGAAGCAAAGAGTCAAACTGAAAGGAAGATTAAAGGTATATCTTCAGGGTGCTCTGATATTAGGTATTCTGTTAGCAGCAGTTAATGTAGGTATTTATTTTTTGGATATAGAGTCTGGATTGGTTCTGACTGTTTTTGTAGTATTCTACATGGTTGCAATTTCTGTCATGCTATATCATAATAAGCCAATTATTATGAATGAGTTTGTCAGCTTTGCAACCCAGTATGGACAGATTCAGAGACGTTTATTGCGTGACTTAGAGTTACCGCATGTTTTAATGGATGAGAATGGTAAGATTATCTGGATGAATATTGCATTTGAGCAGGTGGTTCATAAGGATAAGGGATATCGAAAGTCCATTACATCGCTCTTTCCAAGTATTACCAAGGATAAGCTTGCATTTGAGCAGGATGTACAGTATGAGATAACTTTTGAAGAGCATGACTATATTATGAAGCTGAAGAAAATTTCCATTCAAGAGGTGCTTGATAAAAGCGACATGATTCAGAATGATGATTTCGAAGGCTACTTTATCGCAGCATATTTATTTGACCAGACAGAGTTGAATGAAGTGAAGCGCGAGAATGATATGCAGAGTCTTGCCATTGGTTTGATATATCTTGATAATTATGAAGAGGCTTTGGAAAGCGTAGAAGAGGTACGCCGTTCATTATTAGTTGCTTTAATTGATAGGCGAATTAACAAATACATTACCTCATTGGATGGTATTGTGAAGAAGACGGAGAAGGATAAGTATTTTATTGTGCTTCGAAAGAGAGCGTTACTGGCATTACAGGAGGCGCGTTTTGATCTTTTGGAGGATGTTAAGAATGTTAATATCGTTAATTAGATGGAGGTTACTATAAGTATTGGTATTGGACTTGGCGGTATGACTTATGCACAGAATTACGAGTTCGCCCGTACTGCAATAGATTTGGCACTTGGTCGTGGTGGTGACCAGGCTGTAGTTAAGATGGATGATTCGATTGTCTATTATGGTGGTAAGAGCCAGCAGGTAGAGAAGAATACACGAGTAAAGGCGAGAGTAAAGGCTTATGCATTGCAGGAGATTATTACCAGCAAGGATCGTGTATTGGTGATGGGACATAAGCTTTCCGATGTGGATAGCTTTGGTGCAGCGGTTGGTATTAGCTGCATTGCCAGAGCATTAGAGAAGAAGTCTCATATCGTTATTGATGATATTACGACTTCTGTAAGACCTCTGATTGAGTTATTTAAGAACAAAGAGGAATACAGTGAAGATTATGTAATTAACAGTTCACAGGCGTTAGAGCTTGCAGGGAACAACACAGTACTTGTAGTTGTGGATGTTAACAGACCAAGTATTACAGAGTGTCCTGAGTTAATCAGACGTTGTAAGACGGTAGTGGTATTAGATCATCATAGACAGACCACAGAGGTTATTGAGAATGCTACTCTTTCTTACGTAGAGCCGTATGCATCCAGTGCATGTGAGATGGTTGCAGAGGTATTACAGTACATTGGTAATAATGTTAAGGTAAAGTCTAATGAAGCGGATTGTTTGTATTCGGGAATTATTATTGATACAAATAATTTTACAGCGAAAACAGGTGTCAGAACCTTTGAGGCAGCTGCTTTCCTAAGACGATGTGGTGCAGATGTGACAAGGGTCCGTAAGATGTTTAGAGACGATGTTACAGAGTATAAGGCAAAGGCTGAAGCTGTTAGCAATGCTGAGATTTATAAGAATGCATATGCCATTTCAGAGTGCTCCGCAGAAGGTTTGGATAGTCCGACGATTGTTGGTGCGCAGGCTGCGAATGAATTATTGAATATTAGTGGAATCAAGGCAAGCTTTGTGGTAACTGATTTCCAGAATAAGATTTATGTATCGGCTAGGTCGATAGATGAAGTGAATGTACAGATTATTATGGAAAGACTTGGTGGCGGCGGTCATATGAATATGGCAGGTGCACAGCTGGAGGGTCGCACACCAAAGGAAGCCATGGATATAATTAGAGAGACAATAAATACAATGTTACAAGAAGGTGCGATTTAATGAAGGTTATTTTATTACAGGATGTAAAATCCGTTGGTAAAAAGGGAGATATGGTAGAGCTTAGCGAGGGCTATGCAAGAAACTTTATCCTTCCTAAGAAGTTAGGTGTTGAGGCAAATAATGCCAATATGAACAATTTGAAGCTGCAGAAGGCAAATGAAGCAAAGATTGCGAAGGAACAGTTAGAAGCAGCGCAGGCTCTTGCAAAAGAAGTAGAAGAGATGCTAGTTAAGGTAACAATTAAGTCTGGCGAAGGCGGAAGAACTTTTGGTTCTGTTTCTTCAAAGGAAATCTCAAAGGCTGTGGCAGAACAGTATGGTAAGGAGATTGATAAGAAGAAGATGCAGATGCCAGATGCAATTAAGGCATTAGGAACCTACGAGGTTATTGTAAAGCTTCATCCAAAGGTAACAGCAAAGCTTCGTGTAAGTGTGCAGGAAGCGTAAGAATTCATAAGGACTGAGATTAAGAGTTCGCTGAGGAGGCGGACTCTTTTAGAAAAAGCTTGAGTTAAGTGATGAAATGGAGTGATTACAATGCCGGAGATGGACGAGGCGGTCTTAAAAAGAGTATTACCTCATAGTGTGGAGGCTGAGCAGTCGGTAATTGGTGCGATGCTGATGGACAGAGAGGCGATTACAATTGCAAGTGAGCAGATTACCGGCGATGATTTCTATGGTAAGCAGTATGGAATATTATTCGATTCCATGGTAGAGCTGAATGATGAAGGTAAGCCTGTAGATTTGGTAACCTTACAGGAGAGATTGAAGGAAAAAGGTGTTCCGCCAGAGATATATAGTCTGGAATACATCAGAGACATAATTTCTACGGTGCCAACCTCTGCGAACATAAAGTATTATGCGAATATTGTTGCTGAGAAGTCGGTTCTTCGTAAGCTAATTCGTGTAACGGAAGAGATTACGAAGAACTGCTATGGACAGAAGGATACTTTGGAGGTATTGTTAGAGGAGACTGAGAAGAAAGTATTTGAAATAGCGCAGAAGCGTAGCAATGGCGATTTTGTTCCAATCCGTCAAGTTGTAATGAATGCCATGAATATGATTGAAGAAGCTTCTAAGAATAAGGGGGCTGTTACAGGTATTCCAACAGGCTTTTTGGATTTGGATTATAAGACAGCAGGTATGCAGCCGTCAGACTTGATTCTAGTTGCAGCGAGACCTTCTATGGGTAAGACAGCGTTTGTTTTGAATATTGCGCAGCATGTGGCTTTTAAAGAAAATAAGGCGGTAGCCATATTTTCTCTGGAGATGTCGAAGGAGCAGCTTGTAAACCGTTTGCTGGCTCTGGAGTCTAAGGTAAATTCGCACTCTATTCGTACAGGTAATATGAAGGATGACGAGTGGGAGCGCTTAATAGAGAGTGCTGACGTAATTGGAAAGTCGAAGCTTCTGATAGATGATACACCAGGTATTAGTATTGGTGAATTACGTTCTAAGTGTCGTAAGTTTAAGTTAGAATACGATTTGCAAATGATTATCATTGATTACTTGCAGTTAATGACAGGTTCTGGTAAAACAGAATCAAGACAGCAGGAGATTTCAGATATTTCTCGTTCGCTTAAGGCGTTAGCAAGAGAGTTACATGTGCCTGTTATTGCTTTATCACAGTTATCACGACAGGTTGAACAGAGACCAGACCATCGACCGATGATGTCTGACCTTCGAGAGTCGGGAGCGATTGAGCAGGATGCGGATGTTATCATGTTTATCTATCGAGATGATTATTATAACAAAGATACAGAGATTAAGAATGTAGCTGAGATTATTATTGCTAAGCAAAGAAATGGTGCTATCGGTACAATTAATCTTGCATGGCTGCCAGATTATACTCAGTTTGCAAATCTTGCGAAATAGCTTTAAATTGATACTTTACTGTAAGGCATAATTATGCTAGGATAATTTTGGAAGTTAATATTGATATTACGAAAGAGAACATACCTAAGGCGTGTTCTCTTTCTTTATTATGTGCATGAAAGGAGTAAAAATGGTAAAAGAACATTATGTGATTCATGAAGTTGCAAAAGAGGTAAATGTAGAGGCGCATGTATTACGTTACTGGGAAGAGGAATTGGATTTACCGATTTTACGAAATGATAAAGGGCATAGACTTTACTCGGAAGAAGACATAAGAAGATTTATTAGAATTAAGAATTTACGAGACCAGGGACTTCAGTTAAGAGCAATAAAAAGAGTATTGGAGCAGTGGCAGGAAAGGGAATTGGACGAGCCTGAGAAAAACTATATAATCAAAAATGAAATTAAAATGAAAGATGAGACGAAAATTCACGATTTTCAGCAAGAAAAGATTGCAAGAATGCAATTTTTGTTTCAAAAATTAATTAAGGACATAATTGAAGAAAATAATAATACTTTAGTACGAGAATTATCAGAAAATTTAAAAGAAGATGTATGCAAGGAATTAGATTATCAATTTCGATTATATGAGGACCGTGAGGATGAGAGAGAGCGTGCAAGAATAGAGAGAGAAGAAAAGTACATATTGTCACAAAGGTTGACGGAGGAGGCACATTTTAAACATATTGATGAAATGCTTCGCCAGGCGAAAGAAAAAACAAAACGAAAGGAACCAAAGAGATTTTTAAATTTGCAACGAGTAAATAAAATGGATGAGAGTGAAGACGTTTCTGTTTAGTTGATAAGTTGAAATAAAAGAATATAAGGAAATAAAAAAGCTTTCAATTACTTGAAAGCTTTTATCATAGTACGTCTTACAACGCGTTTATTATGCCTGGTCAATAGAACCTGTTGGGCAAGCACCTGCGCAAGAACCGCAATCGATACACTTCTCAGCGTCGATCTCGAACTTACCATCACCCATGCTGATAGCGCCTACTGGACACTGTGCTTCACAAGCACCACAGCATACACATGCATATGAAATCTGATATGCCATAATACATTCCTCCTAATAATTATATCACTCACAACCATTAACAAAGAATATGAATTGATAAATCCTTGTCAATACATATATTTTAATATATTCACATTAGAAATACAAGTAGAAAACTCTATTTCTGTAATGTTAAATGATAGAAATTCTCATTTACTAATTCTAATCATTAGGCATCTCTACGTTCTTTGATACCATCCAGGATATATTGTTTTAGCTCTGGAACTTTTGATTTATCCATATTAGGAACGTCGGCTAATCGATAATCCATACCTAACTTCTTGTACTTCGATTTGCCCATTGTATGATAAGGTAAAACATCAAGTGCTTTTACATTGTTTAAGCCACCGATGAAATATCCGAGTCTGCGAAGAGACTCTTCATCATCTGTGATGCCAGGAACCACAACATGTCTTATCCATACATCTACATTCTTTTCATCAAGATATTTTGTAAAAGCTAAAATATTCTCATTTGGCTGTTTCACAAGGTCTAAATGCTTGTCTGGGTCAATGTGTTTGATGTCAAGCATTACAAGATCAGTTAATGTACATAATTTGTCCATCTTGGCAAGAAACTCAGGATTGCCATTGGGATTATATGCTATACCAGAAGTATCAAGACATGTATGGATATCATTCTCTTTGGCAAGGGTAAATAATTCAATAAGGAAATCAAGCTGCATTAATGGTTCACCGCCAGTAACAGTAATGCCGCCATCACGATAAAATGGTCTGTTACGAACGAATTTTTCAATAAGCTCAGAGGCTTCCATCTCAGTACCAAGTGTCATATCCCATGTATCAGGATTGTGGCAATAAGCACATCTCATTGGACAGCCCTGCGTGAAAATTACAAAACGAACGCCGGAACCATCGACGGTTCCAAAAGATTCTAATGAGTGTATTCTTCCAGTCATGAATTTGTCCTATCCTTTCCTTTAAAGAAACCCCGGAAAATAATTCCGGGGTTCACTTAGTTCATTACATTTGTAATTAAAATTCCTCGTGGAATGTACGGGAGATTACATCTGCCTGCTGTTCCGGAGTTAATTTAATGAAGTTAACAGCGTATCCTGAAACACGAATTGTTAACTGTGGATAATTCTCTGGATGCTGCTGAGCATCTAATAATGTATCCTTGCTAAGAACGTTAACATTAAGATGATGTCCGCCCTTAACGATATAACCATCTAATAAAGCTACTAAGTTGTTGATCTGCATTGCATTATCAGCCATTGTAGTATTACCTCCTATAATAATTTTATTCAATCTATTCCCAGAGTGTCGAATAAGAATTATTCGTAGTCCTCTAGTCCCTGATGCAGTGTTGGTACACTACATGCCAGGGGAGTTCTGGAACAGTCGGTGCATCCTAATGTCTGCACATCTCTCGATTCAACTGCTGATTCATCGACGGTGACATTAAAATGACCAACATCTTTTGTAAATCCAGCGTCAAGCTGTGCTACTAAGTCATCAATCATTGATTGCTTATCCATAGAATACACCTAGCCCTTCCTATATTATTTGTTTAAGTCAATCTCAAGGTCTCCTGAGAATACCTTAGCTTCTTTACCAAGTGCGCTTGGGATAACAGTAAATGTATTAGAGATACCGTCCTGAGCATCCTTGAATGGAAGCTTAGCAACTGAAGCTAATGAAGCTACAGCACCATGAGTATCACGTCCGTGCATTGGGTTAGCACCTGGAGCGAATGGCTGTCCCTTCTTACGTCCATCAGGTGTGTTACCTGTTGCCTTACCATATGTTACGTTTGAAGTAATAGTAAGGATAGATGTTGTAGGGATACCGTTTCTATAAGTATGATGTCTTCTTACAGCTGTCATGAACTTTGTAACAAGCTCCTGAGCGATTAAGTCTACACGGTCATCGTCGTTACCATACTTAGGGAACTCGCCAGTTGTCTTGAAGTCAACGATGATACCGTCTTCGTCACGAACAACCTCAACCTTAGCATACTTAATAGCTGATAATGAGTCAGCACAGATAGAAAGTCCAGCAACACCTGTAGCGAAGTAACGCTTAACATCTCTATCATGAAGAGCCATCTCTGCTCTCTCGTAGCAGTACTTGTCATGCATGTAGTGGATAATGTTAAGAGTATTAACATATACACCTGCCTGCCACTCGATCATGTCTGTGAACTTGCTCATAACATCATCGTAATCAAGAACGTCACCTTCAACAGCGCGGTACTTAGGACCAACCTGCTTCTTAGTAACCTCATCAACACCACCGTTTAAAGCGTAAAGTAAGCACTTAGCAAGGTTAGCACGTGCTCCGAAGAACTGCATTTCCTTACCAACTACCATTGAAGATACACAACAAGCGATAGCGTAATCATCACCATGATCAACTCTCATGATTTCATCGTTCTCGTACTGGATAGAAGATGACTCGATAGACATCTTAGCACAGTACTTCTTCCAAGCTTCTGGAAGTCTTGGAGACCAAAGAACTGTTAAGTTTGGCTCTGGAGAAGCGCCTAAGTTTGATAATGTATTTAAGTAACGGAATGACATCTTTGTTACTAATGGACGTCCGTCAACACCAACACCACCTAATGACTCTGTTACCCATACTGGGTCACCAGCGAAGATCTGGTTGTACTCAGGTGTACGAGCAAACTTGATGCAACGTAACTTCATGATGAAGTGGTCTACGAACTCCTGAATCTGCTCCTCTGTAAATGTTCCGTTCTTTAAGTCTCTCTGAGCGTAGCAATCAAGGAATGTAGATGTACGTCCTAATGACATAGCAGCACCGTTCTGCTCCTTAACTGCTGATAAATAACCAAAGTAAGTAGCCTGAATAGCTTCCTGAACGTTAGAAGCTGGCTTAGAGATATCGCAACCATAAGAAGCTGCCATAACCTTCATCTGCTTAAGAGCAACGATCTGCTCAGAAATCTCTTCACGAAGGCGGATAACATCATCTGTCATAACCTTTCCTGTAGAATCCTTCTGTGCAAGCTTATCCTCGATAAGTCTGTCAATACCGTATAAAGCAACACGTCTGTAGTCACCGATGATACGTCCACGTCCGTAAGCATCTGGAAGACCTGTGATGATGTGTGAAGAACGGCAAGCTCTCATCTCATCATTGTATGCATCGAAACATCCAGCGTTGTGTGTCTTTCTGTGTGTAGAGAAGAACTCACTAATCTCTGGATCTACTTCATATCCATTGTCTGAACAAGCTTTCTCTGCCATTCTGATACCGCCGTATGGCTGTAATGAACGCTTGAAAGGCTTATCTGTCTGGAATCCAACGATTGTCTCCTTGCTCTTGTCAAGGTATCCTGGTCCGTGAGAAACGATAGTAGAAACAACCTTAGTGTCCATATCAAGTACACCGCCTGCTTCTCTCTCCTGCTTCTGAAGATCAAGAACCATGTTCCATAAATCCTTTGTGTTCTGTGTAGGACCAGCTAAGAATGACTCATCTCCATCATATGGAGTGAAGTTCTTCTGAATGAAATCACGTACGTTGATTTCTGATTCCCATTTGCCACCTACAAAATCTTTCCATTCTGGTTTCATTTGCAAAGCCTCCTAAAAAAATTTAAAATGATATACGGCTAAAGCCGCTAGTTACCGAATGAGAATGTTATATAAATAGACTGACATTATGCCATGAACATTCCGTAAGTGTATTATAGCCTTTACCTTGTATACACGTCAACACTTTAGGATGTACTTTTTTGTGTACAGACGACAATAAACTGTAAAAAATTTGTGAAAAATAAACGAATACTTGCTTTCGGAATGTGAAAGTATTATAGTAGATAAGGATATCTAAAAAAGGAGGATTATCTAATGGCTACATTAACAAAGGAAATGACAATTGGAGAGATTCTTAGAACTAAGCCAGAAGCTGCTGCAGTTCTTATGGAAGCAGGTATGCATTGCCTTGGCTGTCCTTCAGCACAGGGTGAGAGCTTAGAAGAGGCTGCTATGGTTCATGGAATGGACATCAACGACCTTATGTCAAAGCTTGAAGCTTTAGCGTAAATTAAAAAATAAAGAACCGAAAGCGTTTGCTTTCGGTTTTTTATTTTTTAAATATAAAATGTTATCCAAATTAAATTAATGCAAGTGACTGAATTGCTTTGTCCTTGATGATAGGCTCAAAATGCTCTTCCATATATGCTTCGCTTGCAGCAACATATTTCTCAGGACTTCCGTACTCAGAGAGCATGTTGCATATCTTATTAAACTCCTCTGGTGTATGTGCCGACTGTGTAACAACCAGCATATATGTGGAGGACTTTTCGTTCTTATATAAAGAATTAGCTCCATCATAATGATTTACCAGCATATGAGCAAGTCTTGTAACCTCATTAAGTGAATTAAAGGAGAAAATTCTCGTTAATTCTACAGAAGACTTAGCAGAATCAGACTTAACTGCAACAGGCTTCTTAGTGCTTGGCATAGGGGCAATATCCTTTGCCTTGCTATCAAGAGCAGTGTCGTGAATCTTTTTGAATAAATCTAATACTTCATCGGCACCTTCAGATAAGCTCTGGAGCATACTGTCCAAACCGTTGTTATCACTGTCATCTGCATCATCATGTACTGATGGGGCAAACTTAGAAAATCTGGTGTCTAATTCTTCAGGGTCCTCTACCTTGGTTATAACAAGTACGATACATTCTGAGTTTAATGGAATAGCTTCTATCATTAAAGGGATATCTTCGGCATCAAAACCAAATTCGAAAGATGCCTGCTGCATCATATCACGGAAAAGACTTTTAGCTTTCTCTGTTCCGTATGCAAGTTCACTTATCTTTAATTCACGATCGGCAAGGTCTGCCTTTGTAAGAGTACAACGAATCTGATGATCATTTACTTTTTCGATTTTCATAATATCACTTCCTCTTCTATAATCAAGTATCACAGACTATTAATCTATTATATATATCGGTTAAAACTCTTTCAACATATATTATACTGTTGAGGGTGTCAAGTCAATAGTACTGCATTTTGAAATGTAAAAATTACCCATTTTTTACATTTCGAGTTGCATAATTTTTAAGCACATGCTAAAAATGCATTTGTAAGATGTCAGCCAGCAAATCCGTACAGAAAGGAGGATTTGAGATTGAGTACTTTAAGGTAATAACAGTTCGAATAAATTCTAAGAATTTCTAAATTTATTTCAATTCTACATCAAGAAATGGAATTCCCATTGATTAAGTAGTAGTCTTATTAGCTTATGTGCTTTGTGGAAACATTATTTTTCCAAACTTTTCAAGTTTATATATCCATTATACAACATTTTTTTGATAAAAGGTACATGTTCTGACATTTTTATAAAAAATATATATATCACATCCTTTTGGCAAAAAGCCATGGAAGGCTGAAAGGATAGTTTCTTCCTATTATTATATGAAGATATGTAGTTTATAATAAGTTTATCCTGATAGATGCCCCTCTATACAATGGAATACTGAAATATAAAGCTATATACAGGTCATATCTTATCATATGCATAAGAAAATAGGATGAGGCTGTCCAAAAAGAAAGAATTATTACGAATTAACAACAAATTGGTAATGACTTAAAATTAAACTTTTGCTATAATGAGAACGATTGGGAGGTGGCCGAATGAAGAAAATTATTCCGGTACTTGTTGCAATCGTTCTTATTGTTATTATAGGGGCAGTTGCGTTTGGAGGAAAGATTGTAGAGAAATACTCTTATTCTAAGGAAAGAGCAGATTTGAATGTCTATTTTGGTGTGACTGCAGAGGATGAGATTGCGATTATAATGCAGGATGAGATTATTGAAGAGAAGGCAAAGCTGATAGGCAGCACGGTTTATTTTGATTTTGCTACGGTTGATAAATATTTTACAGACCGTTTTTATGTAAGTGAAGAGGAGAAGCTTCTTTTATTTACAACAGCGGATGATGTAATTCGAATACAAATCGGTGATGAAAGTGATGTTATTTATGTTTCAGATATAGGTAATTCTTTGGAATATAAGGCGGCGCTTTATGAGGGCGATACATTATATATCGCAGCTGATTACATTAAAAAATATGTGAATATGAGCTATAATCTGTATGGAGACCCGATGCATATGCAGGTGTATACAGAGTGGGGCATGGTAAATGAAGCTAAGGTTACAGAGGATACCAGTGTAAGAATTAAGGGTGGTATTAAGAGTGCGATTCTTACGGATGTGTCAGCAGGAGATAAGGTCATTGTCTTAGAAGAGATGGAGACCTGGACTAAGGTAAAGACACAGACAGGCTTTATTGGTTATGTAGAGAATAAGCAGCTGGCAAGTGCTTCGTTAGTAGAGCAGGAGCCTGTAACAGATGCGATGGAGGTTGTGATTAACAGCATCCAGAAGGATGGAACGATTAATATGGTATTCCATCAGGTGTTTGACGTGGATTCTAATGGAAAGCCGTCTAAGCTTTTGAAGAATACAAAGGGCGTTAATGTAATTGCTCCAACATGGTTCCGATTAAGTGATAATGAAGGTAATTTTACAAGTATTGCAAGTGAAGCGTATGTTACCAATGCACATGAGAATGGTGTTGAGGTATGGGCATTGATTACAGATGTTGATAGTAAGTCTTTATATGGCGTTGATATTGACTTTTACGAGTTACTGTCTTCTTCCGCAAATCGAGAGCGTTTGATTGATGGCTTGATGGCTCAGGTGGATACCTATGATTTGGATGGTATCAATATTGACTTTGAACAGGTAAAGAGCAATGCAGGTACTCATTTTATACAGTTTTTGAGAGAATTGTCTATAGAGACAAGAAAGCGCGGCGTTGTATTATCTGTAGATAATTATGTTCCTACAGAGTATACGGCACATTATAACCGCAAGGAGCAGGGGCTTGTTGTAGACTATGTGGTCATTATGGGTTATGATGAGCATTATGCAGGCGGTGGTGTTGCAGGTTCTAATGCTTCTATTGATTATGTGGAGAATGGAATCATTAAGACGAAGGAAAGTGTACCTGCTAATAAGATTATTAATGCGATACCGTTCTATACAAAGGTATGGGAAAGCGGAAGCGAAGGTCTGAATGTATCTACTCTTACGATGGAGAATCAGGATGAGTGGGTAGAGAATTCAGGCGCGACACCAATGTGGCTTGATGAATATTGCCAGAGCTATGTGGAATTAGAAAAGGATGGCAATGTATATCAGTGCTGGCTTGAGGATGAAGAGTCGATTAAGGTTAAGCTACAGGTTATGCAGGCGCAGGATATTGCAGGAGTAGCGGCGTGGAAGCTTGGTATCGAGGATACAGACATTTGGGAAGTAATCGGACAGTATGTTGATGGATCCATGTAATCATACGAATATAATATATGTAAGGAAAGCATGTGCAATCTTTGGAAAGCACATGCTTTTTGTTAAGAAATATTATTGTCTTTATTTAGATATTTCAGAATACCAAGGGATATGTTCCAAGCCATTTTTTCCTGATAATCCTCCTGAGTTAACAGATTAGCTTCCGTGGGATTGGATAAGAAGCCGCATTCCACGATAATCATCGGAATTGAGGAGTTCTTGAGAAGATAATAGCTGCCGTCTGCCTTGGCGGTTCTTTCCTTATTGGGTTTCATGCCTAAAATAAGCTGTCCCTGCATAAGCTCAGCGACATATTTACCCTTCGTGCTGCCGTCATAGTAGAATACCTGAATTCCTTCAACAGATTCGGAGGTATAGCTGTTTTGATGAATGCTGACAGCCAGCTGGGCGTTGGAGGAGTCGATAATCTGAATACGGTTATTCAGGTCTTCCATTTTTTTGTTTGATGAGCTTTCCTGATATAATCCTGCATCATCCTCTCGAGTCATAATGACGGTAACGTCCTGCTGTTCTAAATATTTCTTAACCTTCTTTGCAATAGAAAGATTAATGTCTTTTTCTAATGCACCATTTGTTCCAATTTTACCAGGGTCCATTCCGCCATGACCTGCGTCAATGACAACACATTTGGCAGGGGTAGTATCTAATAGATGAAATACGGAAATAATATTGGAGGATTCCTTTGCAACAACCAGCAAGGATAGAATCAATAAGCAGGTCATAGTGTAATTTAAAACTTGAGATTCTTTGATATTCACGATGTTTTCCAAGGAGTTTTTTACAATCATATGCAATAGAATGAAAATAAAGAAGTGTTTGGACGGAAAAAGATTTCAGAAATATGTCGAGTGTGCTATACTAATACTGAGTTAGAATGTCAGTAGTTAGAAAGGCATAGAAATTATAATGGAAACGAAGATATTACGAATGGATATCGAACATATATCGACTGAAGATTTGGCGCAGGCTGGTGCAGTGATTCGCGATGGTGGTTTGGTAGCTTTTCCGACAGAGACTGTATATGGTCTTGGTGGTGATGCACTGAATCCTGAGTCTTCACGTAAGATATATGCTGCAAAGGGAAGACCTTCAGACAATCCTTTGATTGTGCATATTGCGGATATGGAGCAGTTGGGGTATATAGTGGAGGAGATTCCTGAGGGTGTAGAAAAGTTAGCTTTAGAATTTTGGCCAGGACCGCTTACGATGATTATGAAAAAGTCGTCAGTTGTTCCATTACAGACAACAGGAGGTCTGGATACGGTAGCAGTCAGAATGCCTAGTCATCCTGTAGCACGGGAATTTATCAGGGCAGCAGGCGGATATGTGGCGGCGCCAAGTGCGAATATTTCAGGTAAGCCAAGCCCTACTACAGCTAAATATGTGATTCAGGATATGGATGGCAGAATTGATATGATTATTGATGCAGATGGAGTGGAAATTGGACTGGAGTCTACGATTGTGGATATGACAGGTGAAGTTCCAATGATACTGCGTCCAGGATTTATTACGTTAGAGATGTTGTCAAAGGTTATTGGACCTGTAGAAATGGATGTGGCACTGCTTAATATAGATAGTACAGCCAAGCCAAAGGCACCTGGAATGAAGTATAGACATTATGCGCCAAAGGGAGAGCTTGTCATTGTAGAGGGCGAGCCAGAGCAGGTGGTTTCTTATATTAATCAGGCTTGTAAGGAGCATGTCGCACAGGGTAAGAGAACAGGAATTATCGGAACGCAGGAGAGCATTTCTCAGTACAAAGCGGACTGTGTGAAGTGTGCGGGCAGCAGAGCAGACGCAGATGCCATAGCAAGACAGTTATATACTTTTCTTCGGGAGTTTGATGACGAAGGCGTTGAGTTTATTTATTCTGAGGCTTTCGATGTAGGAGAAAAGGGACAGGCAATCATGAACCGACTGTTAAAGGCAGCAGGTCATAAGATAATTTTTTTAAATTAGGAGGATATGAAAATGATAGCAATTGGATGTGACCATGGTGGATTTGAGTTAAAGGAGAAGGTAGTTGCTTATTTAAAGGAGCATGGTTTAGAATATAAGGATTTTGGATGCTATAGCAAGGATTCTTGCGATTATCCGATTTTTGGACGTGCAGCAGCAGAAGCAGTAGCAAGCGGAGAGTGCGAGAGAGGAATTGTTATCTGTACAACAGGTATTGGTATCTCTATGGTAGCAAATAAGGTAAAGGGTGTACGTTGCGCACTTTGTGCAGATACACATTCAGCTAAGATGACAAGACTTCATAATGATGCAAATGTACTTGCTATGGGAGCTGCTATTGTAGGAGAAGGACTTGCAATGAGCATTTTAGAGACATTTTTAAATACAGAGTTCTCAGGTGAGGAGAAGCACGTGAGAAGAATCAACTTAATCGAAGGCTAAAGCCTCTTAATATCGAAGAGTTTTTTGTGGGCAGAATTTCAGGCAGAATATTGGGGGACGTATGAAGAGACGGGAGTATATTTCTTGGGATGAATATTTTATGGGTGTTGCAAAGCTTTCGGGAATGCGCTCAAAGGACCCGAATACACAGGTAGGAGCATGTATTGTCAGTGAGACAAACAGAATCCTGTCAATGGGGTATAATGGGTTCCCGAATGGAATTGATGATGATGACTTTCCTTGGGAAAGGGAAGGGGAAGAGTTTGATACAAAGTATCCTTATGTAACACATAGCGAGTTAAATGCAATACTTAATTATCGTGGAGGCAGCTTAGAGGGCGCAAAGCTTTATGTGTCTTTGTTCCCATGTAATGAATGTGCAAAAGCAATCATTCAGGCAGGTATTAAGACCGTTGTATATGACTGTGATAAATATGCGGATAGTGTGTCGGTTCGTGCATCCAAGAGAATGCTGGATGCGGCTGGAGTAAGATATTATCCGTACAGCAGAACTGGTCGTGAGATTAAGATGGGATTATAGTAGGCGAACACATACTGATAATGGAGGAAGTGCATGAAGTCAACAATCAAACAGGTACTTGCAGTACTTATGTTTCTTGTGATGGTAATTACAGTTTCTACAAAAGCGTCTTATCAGGTGCAGGCAGAGACCACTTTGGAAAAGCTGCAGAAGGCACAGGAGGAGAAGAAAAAGACCGAAGAAGCTATGGGGAATCAACAGGATGCGAAGGAAGCTCTGGAGATTACACAGAATTCTCTGTTGGGAGAGTTAAGCTCGCTTAATGATGAGCTGTTGCAGATTGGAGATAATTTGGAGCAGATTGAATCGGATATTGATGATAAACAGCAGGAAATTGCGGATACGCAGCAGCTGCTTGAGGAAGCGATTCAAACAGAGAATGAACAATATGAGGCTATGAAGGAAAGAATACGCTTTATGTATGAAGCTGGAGAAAGTACATATTTAGAGCTTATTTTTTCTGCGAAGAGTTTTGGAGATTTTCTAAATAAAAGCGAATATATTGAAAGTATTAATGAGTATGACAGGAAAATGCTCAGTCAATATAAGGAGACCAGAGAGCTGGTTACTTTGGCGAAAGCACAATTAGATACTGAATTGCTTGAACTGGAAGGCTTGGAACAGGCAGCAGTAGATGAACAGGCAAGGGTATCTGTATTGGTATCTGATACATCAAAGAGTGTGGCAAAGTATGAGAGTCAGATAGCAGATGCTGAGAAAGCAATTGCAGATTATGAAGCTATGTTGGACGAGCAGGAGGAAGACATTGCGGCATTGCAGAAGCAGTATGAGGAAGAGCTTGCGCTTTCAAAGCTGGCAGCTATGTCTGCATGGAGAGATGTATCTGAGGTTGTTTTTGCGGAAGGTGACAGATACTTATTGGCAAATCTGATTTACTGTGAGGCTGGTGGAGAGCCTTATGAGGGTCAGGTGGCGGTAGGAGCGGTAGTTATGAACCGTGTACTAAGCTCGAAATTTCCAGATACCATAGCTGGCGTTATTTATCAGAAGAATCAGTTTTCTCCAGTAAAGAGTGGTCGTCTGGCAGCAGCACTGGCGGTAAATAAAGCGACGGCTAAGTGCTACAAAGCGGCTGATGAAGCGATGGCAGGAGTTACGAATGTAGGTCAGTGTCTTTTCTTCAGAACGCCAAAGCCAGGACTAACAGGTATCAGTATCGGTGGACATATTTTCTATTAGCGGGGGACTATAGATGCGTTATTTGGCAGCAGCACAGACAGATATGGGGAATGTTAAGAAAGTGAATCAGGATAGCCTTACCGTAAAGGTTGCACAGACACCGCAGGGACAGATTGTTCTTGCGGTTATTTGTGATGGAATGGGCGGGCTTTCATATGGTGAGGTTGCAAGTAGTCATGTTGTTCTTGCATTTGAAGAGTGGTTTCGGACAGAGTGCAGGCAGTTGATAGCGGAGGCTTTGTCGGAAGGAGATATCCGTATAGAAGATATAAGAAGCAGCTGGTATAGAATTGTACACCAGTGTAATGATACGATTGTCAGCTATGGCAGGCAGAATGCAACAAATGTAGGAACTACCTTGACTGCAGTTTTGTTTGTGAAGGACAATTATTATCTGATTCATGTAGGGGATTGCAGAGTCTATGAGTTGACAGAGAATATGGTACAAATTACCAATGACCAGACCTTTGTCAGACGAGAGGTAGAGTTGGGACATATGACACCTGAGCAGGCTGCAAATGACCCAAGACGTAATGTGTTATTACAATGCGTAGGTGTGAATTATGGAATAGAGCCTGACTTTATATGTGGAAAGATACGCCCTAATGCCAGCTACCTTTTATGTACGGATGGATTTCGACATATGATTACGCCACAGGAGATTTATGAGACCTGTCATGCGGATAATAACAGAAGTATAGAAAGCATGAATCTGCATTTGAAAGAATTGATTGATGTGAATAAAAAGAGAAAAGAAAAGGATAATATATCGGCTATTTTAGTTAGAACATTATGTACATAGAGATAAATAGAGGATGCGGGATATGTTTGAGGTTGGAAGTGTAATAGGCGAAAAATACAGAATATTGAGTGAACTGGGACAGGGCGGTATGAGTACCGTTTATTTGGTCGTCAATGAAAAGACGAACAAGCTGTGGGCGATGAAAAAAGTTCGTAAGGCAGATTCGCAGGACAGTAATCTGTTAAAGGAAAGCTTGCAGACAGAGATTAATACATTAAAGAAATTGAAGCATCCCAATCTGCCAAGTGTGGTGGAGGTTATAGAACAGCAGGACGAATATCTGGTAGTTATGGATTATATAGAAGGGATTTCCTTGGAGAATCTATTGGAAGAGAAGGATATGCTGGATGAGGAGCAGGTTGTCCGTTATGCAATACAGCTTTGCGATGTATTAAGCTATCTGCATACGAGAAAGCCTGCAATTATTTATAGGGATATGAAGCCATCTAATATTGTCTTAAAGCCAGATGGTACAGTTGTGCTGATTGACTTTGGTACGGCAAGGGAGTTTAAGGAAGATGCTGCGATGGATACCAATAATTTGGGAACACGCGGATATGCAGCGCCTGAGCAGTTTGGGAAAAAGGGACAGACGGATGCAAGAACCGATATTTATTGCCTTGGAATGACATTATACCAATTACTTACAGCACACAATCCTGCGGAGCCGCCCTATGAGATTTATCCGATTACAAAATGGAATCCTAAGTTATCAACAGGATTGGAAAAAATAATTCATAAGTGTATACAGAAAAATCCAAATGACAGATTTCAGTCTGCGGATGAGCTTATGCGGGCGTTGCTACATTATCGGGAATATGGTATGCATAGAAAGAAGCGTTATAGAAAAAGAATCTTTTTTGCGGGCGGTATGACTTTGTTATCGTTCCTGTGTGCAGGTGCATCTTTGGGCTTACAGGACAGAGATATGAAGTTACCTGTTATTGGACATACAGTAGAACAGTCTGCCTTCATGTTTGGGATGGCAATAGTGTTTGCAGTAGCGGCGGTGCTTCTGTTTTTCTCTTTTGATAATCGAAAAAGGCTAAAAAAGAAAAAGAAGAAAAAAGTGCAGACAGCACCACCAGTAACAGTAGAGCTTGCACCAAGAGCGGCTTATTATGCAGATAGAGATGAGCAGTTAATGCAGAACGTCGGTGCAGATTGGGAAATTCTACAGGATATTACATATGTACAGACAAAGGGAATTGAAGAAGCCGAGATGAATCGTACGGCAAAAATAGAATAAGGAAACGTAAAAATGGAAATAAATCCTCTAGTAAGGGGATTTATTTTTTTTGTGCAAATACCGTAATTCTGTGTTCAACACAAAAAAGTCACTAGAAGTTGAAATTGTCGTTAAAATACAAGAAAAAATATCCATTCTCTAGACAGAATTCTGTAATTTCTGTATAATTTATATTAGGTATGTAAAAAGTTTCGGAAAGGCAAGGGTACAGAGTGAAATATAACAAAAAAGTTTTTCAGTCATTATCATTAATTTCACAGTTTGGTATTACGATGCTGGTTCCCATCTTTTTATGTTCCATAGTTGGTTGGTACATTGATGAGAAAATCGGTACCAGCTATTGGTTCGTTGTATTATTTTTTGTCGGTGCTTTGGCTGGATTTCGGAATATATATATTCTGGCAAGAAAAATCTATCAAGACAAAGATGAGGATGAAGAAAGATGATAAAAAGACTTTCAAGTATTAACACTGCTCTACCGCGGTTAATGGCAGGAATTATTCTGTATGGTGGAATTTGCCAGCTGGTAGGAATCTTTCTTACAACAGACAAGGCGAATTTCAGCATTGGTTTATGGGTAGGGGTACTGACGGCTCTGTTCATGGCTTATCACATGGCGCGCGTGATTGATAACGCAATGGAGCTAGGCGAGAATGGAGCGCAAAAAACAGTTGTGGCACAGAATGTCATCCGATATGTAGTTGTTGTTATTATCTTAGCTATATTAATGATGACAAATATTGGAAATCCTATTGCTGCTTTCATAGGGACGATGGGATTAAAGGTGTCTGCGTACATGCAACCGCTTTTGGCAAAATGTTTCACAAAGAATCAAGAGACAATTGAATAGTAGAATAGAATTAAGGAGGTGAGTTTATGGGAACAGGAATCCTGTTATCCGCATCTGCTGACGTTGATTTCATGATACATGGTATTTTCCAGTATGAAATCTTTGGGCAAAAGGTATGGATAACAACAACGCATGTCTGCCTGCTTATTGTAATGGGAATCATTATGATTTTTTGCTTATTGGCAAATAGAGCAGTAAAGCGTGCGACAGAGGTCCCTGGAGCTTTCCAGAACGTAGTTGAGTTGATTGTCGAGATGTTGGACAACATGATTAAGGGCGTTATGGGAAAGAATGGTCCAGCGTTTGCAAACTATATTGGCATTCTTTTCATGTTTATTCTGCTCAGTAATATATCAGGTTTGTTTGGCTTGAGACCGCCAACAGCTGACTACGGTGTAACACTTGCGCTTGGTCTGATAAGCTTTACGTTGATTCATTTCAATAAGTTCAAGCATCAGAAGGTATCAGGCGTTATCAAGGGATTGTGTGATCCATGGCCATTCTGGGCACCGATTAATATGATTGGTGATATAGCAGTACCTATTTCCTTGTCATTACGTTTGTTTGCAAATGTATTGTCAGGAACGGTTATGATGGCATTAGTCTATGGATTACTTGGTTGGATTGCTACCGTATGGCCAGCCGCATTACATGTGTACTTTGATTTGTTCTCAGGAGCAATTCAGACATATGTATTTACGATGTTAACAATGACGTACATTAGTGACGCAATTGGAGATTAAAATTATTTTAGGAGGAAGAATTTATGGAATTCAATGAAAACTTTATTTTAGGATGTTCAGCAATCGGAGCAGGTCTTGCACTTATCGCAGGTATCGGACCTGGTGTTGGTCAGGGTATTGCAGCAGGTCATGCAGCAGCAGCAGTAGGTAGAAATCCAGGTGCTAAGTCTGAGATTACATCTACCATGTTATTAGGACAGGCAGTTGCCGAGACAACAGGTCTTTACGGTTTGCTTATCGGTATGATTCTGTTATTCGTTCAGCCTTTAGTTCCTTAATTAAGAAAAGTTTTTCGGTATAGAAATATCGAACGGAATAAGTAGGAAAGGGGGCTAAACGCTTGGAAGCACAAAGCATGAATTATATTCTTGCGACAGAAGAGGTTGGATTTAATTATTTATTCGATTTAAAATTCCAGCTGATTGCTGACGCAGCACTCATGATTATTGCAATGTTCGTCTTATTCATGTTTGCATCTCATTTTTTGTTTAATCCTGTGAGAAAGATGTTACAGGACAGACAGGAGAGAATCCGAAACGATTTGCAGACAGCAGAGGATGATAAAAAGAACGCTGCAGAGGAACGTGCAAAATATGAAGCATTATTAGCGCAGGCTGACAAGGAAGCAGAGGCGATTCTTGCAGATGCAAGAAAGCGCGGCTTAGAGAATGAAGCAAAGATTGTTGCTGAAGCTAAGGAAAATGCTGCAAAGATTATTGAAAGAGCCAAGACAGAGGCTGAGCTTGAGAAGCAGAAGGTAACAGATGAAGTAAAACGCGAGATGATTGCAGTTGCATCTGTTATGGCTGCTAAGATTGTTCAGGCGAATATTGATACAAATGCACAGCATCAACTTATCGAAGAGACTTTGAAAGAAATAGGTGATAGTACATGGCTAAGCTAGTTTCCAAAACATACGGAGATGCGTTGTTTGAGCTTGCTGTGGAAGAGAATAAAACAGGTCTCTTTTTGGAAGAGGTATCTGCAGTTCTTCAGATTATAGAGGAGAACAAGGAGTTCGAGAGATTTATGAATCATCCAAAGATTCCTAAGGAAGAGAAGCTTGGGGTGGTAGAGAATGTCTTTAAGGACAAGCTTTCCAGAGAGTTATTGGGATTCCTGATAACTATCATTGAGAAGGACAGATACACGGAAATTCAATCAATATTGTCATATGTAGTTGATAGAATCAAGGAATATAGCAATATTGGTACGGCATATGTCACGACAGCAATTCCGTTACAGGATAAAGAACGCACAGATGTGGAAAATCGTCTGTTAGCTACCACAAAGTATGAGAAAATCGAATGTCACTATACTGTGGACGAGTCTCTGATTGGAGGCATGGTAATCCGAATGGGTGACAGAGTTGTGGATAGCAGTATTCGTACAAAGTTAGAGAAGCTGGAAAGAGAATTATTAGCGATTCAGCTTGCTTAACATATGAATTGATAGTGTTAGAAAATAACAAGAAAGGTGCGAAGATCCATGAATTTAAGACCAGAAGAAATAAGTTCAGTGATTAAGGATCAGATTAAGAGATACGCATCTGACCTGGAGGTATCAGAGGTTGGTACAGTTATTCAGGTGGCAGATGGTATTGCTCGTGTACACGGACTTGAGAAAGCGATGCAGGGCGAGCTTCTTGAATTCCCAGGTGAAGTTTACGGAATGGTAATGAACCTTGAGGAAGACAATGTTGGTGCTGTTTTGCTGGGAGCAACCCGTAATGTAAACGAGGGCGATACAGTTAAGACAACAGGCCGAGTAGTAGAAGTTCCTGTAGGAGATGCTATGCTTGGACGTGTTGTAAATGCTCTTGGTCAGCCGATTGACGGCAAGGGTCCTATTCAGACAAGTAAATATCGTCAGATTGAAAGAGTTGCATCAGGTGTTATCACCAGAAAGTCAGTAGATACACCGTTGCAGACAGGTATCAAGGCTATTGATGCCATGGTTCCAATTGGAAGAGGTCAGCGAGAGTTAATCATCGGTGACCGTCAGACTGGTAAGACAGCGATTGCGATTGACACAATTATTAACCAGAAGGGTCAGAACGTAAAATGTATCTATGTCGCTATTGGTCAGAAGGCTTCTACTGTAGCTAACATAGTGAAGACATTAGAGGAGTATGGTGCAATGGCTTATACAACCGTTGTTGCATCAACTGCCAGTGAATTAGCACCATTACAGTACATTGCACCGTATGCGGGCTGTGCGATTGGTGAGGAATGGATGGAGAATGGAGAGGACGTACTCGTTATCTATGATGACTTGAGTAAGCATGCTACTGCATACCGTACACTCTCATTACTCTTGAGACGTCCACCAGGACGTGAGGCTTATCCTGGAGACGTATTCTATCTGCATTCCAGATTATTAGAGAGAGCTGCAAGAATGAGCGAAGAGTACGGCGGAGGTTCTTTAACAGCACTTCCGATTATTGAGACTCAGGCAGGCGACGTTTCGGCATATATTCCGACAAATGTAATTTCTATTACGGATGGTCAGATTTATCTTGAGACAGAGATGTTCAACTCAGGCTTCAGACCAGCGGTTAACGCAGGTTTGTCAGTATCACGAGTAGGTGGTTCGGCACAGATTAAGGCGATGAAGAAGATTGCAGCGCCTATCCGAGTTGAGCTTGCGCAGTATCGTGAGCTTGCATCCTTTGCACAGTTTGGTTCAGAGCTTGATGCTGATACAAAGGAGAAGCTTGAACAGGGTGTTCGTATCAAGGAAATCTTAAAGCAGCCACAGTACAATCCAATGCCTGTAGAATATCAGGTTATTATTCTGTATGTTGCTACTAAGAAGTATTTGCTTGATATTCCTGTAAGCGAGATTACAAGATTTGAAAGTGAATTCTTTGAATTCTTAAATACTCAGTATGCTGAGATTCCAAGCGCAATCAAGGAGCAGAAGGAAATCTCTGATGAGACAGAGAAGGCGCTTGTAGCAGCGATTGAGGAATTCAAGAAGCGATTCCGCTAGAAAGGAGTTTTCTTATGGCTTCAATGAGAGACATTAAAAGACGTAAAAGCTCTGTACAAAGTACGCAGCAGATTACGAAAGCCATGAAGCTTGTTTCTACTGTTAAGCTCCAACGTTCCAAAGGACGTGCGGAACGCTCCAAGACATATTTTTCGTGTATGTATGATACGGTTGTTTCCATGCTGTCAAGGGCAGGGGAGATAAACCATCCGTTTTTACAGCCAAGTGAATCCAAGAAAAAGGGAATTATCGTAATCACGGGTAATCGTGGACTGGCTGGCGGTTATAATTCCAATATTGTCAAATTGATTAAAAATAATGAGGACTTCGATAAAGATGATATTATCATTTATCCTGTAGGTAGAAAGGGTAAGGAAGCATTGTCTAGATTTGGTTATGAGATGAGTGAGGATTATTCCGATATGATTGAGGAACCAGTCTATACTGATGCGATGAAAATCAGTAAGAAGGTGTTAGATGATTTTGCAGCGGGTGAAATCGGAGAGATTTACGTTGCATACACTGCATTCAAGAATACTGTGACACATATTCCAACCTTACTCAAGCTTCTTCCTATTAAGGTAGAAGACGAGAGAGATGACAATGAGAAAGCGGTATTGGAATTTGAGCCTGAAACAGAAGAAGCAGTTGAGTTAATCATACCGAAATATATTACGAGTCTGATATACGGAGCAATGATAGAGTCTGTAGCCAGTGAAAATGGTGCCAGAATGCAGGCAATGGATTCGGCGACCAGCAATGCTGAAGAGATGATTAGTAAGCTGTCACTGTTGTACAACAGAGCACGTCAGGGTTCTATTACTCAGGAATTAACAGAGATTATAGCAGGCGCAGAAGCAATTTCATAACAAGAGATTGCCCGGCGGCAATCTCTGGCAAGAATTTACTAAAGCAAATTCTTGTTGGAGTGTGATAAGCCGTCGCAATACTCGATAACTAAAAAAGAGAGGAAGAAGAAAATGGCAGATAATGTAGTAATTGGTAAAATTACTCAGATTATCGGTGCGGTACTTGACGTTAAGTTCAAGGAAGGTGAGCTTCCTGAAATTAACGAAGCGATTAAGGTTACCAGACAGGATGGTTCAACCTTAGTGCTTGAGGTAGCACAGCATTTGGGTGATGATACAGTAAGATGTATCGCCATGGGACCTACTGACGGATTGTTGCGCGGAATGGATGCAACAGCAACGGGTGCTGCAATCACAGTTCCTGTAGGAGAGAATACATTAGGACGTATGTTTAATGTATTAGGCGAACCAATTGATAATAAAGCGGCTCCTGAAGCTGTAAGCTTTGAGCCGATTCACAGACCTGCTCCAGAGTTTAAGGATCAGGCAACAGAAACTGAATTACTTGAGACAGGTATCAAGGTAGTTGACCTTTTGTGTCCTTATCAGAAGGGTGGTAAGATTGGTCTGTTCGGTGGTGCTGGTGTAGGTAAGACAGTATTAATTCAGGAGTTAATTACAAATATCGCAACTGAGCACGGTGGATATTCAGTATTCACAGGTGTAGGTGAGCGAACAAGAGAAGGTAACGACCTTTATCATGAAATGATAGAGTCAGGCGTTATCAATAAAACAACCATGGTATTCGGTCAGATGAACGAGCCGCCAGGAGCGAGAATGCGAGTAGGTCTTACAGGACTTACTATGGCAGAGTATTTCCGTGATAAGGGTGGAAAGGATGTATTGTTATTCATTGATAATATCTTCCGTTTCACACAGGCTGGTTCCGAGGTATCTGCGTTGCTTGGACGTATGCCTTCAGCGGTAGGTTATCAGCCAACCTTGCAGACAGAGATGGGTGCTTTGCAGGAGCGTATTACTTCTACAAAGAATGGTTCCATTACATCTGTACAGGCTGTATATGTACCTGCGGATGACTTAACTGACCCAGCTCCAGCGACTACCTTCGCACATTTGGATGCAACAACTGTATTATCACGTTCTATCGTAGAGCTTGGTATTTATCCAACGGTTGACCCATTGGAGTCTACATCAAGAATCCTTGACCCAAGAATCGTAGGTCAGGAGCATTATGAGGTAGCACGAGGCGTTCAGCAGATTCTGCAGAAGTATAAGGAGTTACAGGATATCATTGCAATTCTTGGTATGGACGAGCTTTCAGAGGATGATAAGCTTGTAGTTAACAGAGCAAGAAAGATTCAGAGATTCCTGTCTCAGCCATTCCATGTAGCAGAGCAGTTTACAGGTCTTGATGGTAAGTATGTGCCTATTTCAGAGACCATCAGAGGCTTTAAGGAGATTCTTGAAGGAAAGCATGATGATATTCCGGAAGGACATTTCCTCAACGCAGGAACGATTGATGACGTTATCGCCCGTGTAAAATAAAGGGGTGATTGAATGGCGGAGAAAATGAATTTAACAATCGTTACACCAGACCGCGAATTCTTCAATGAAGAGGTGGATATGGTGGAATTCAATACAACTGAGGGAGAAGTAGGTATTTATCCGAATCACGTTCCGTTAACGGTAATCGTGAAGTCGGGAGTACTTAAAATCACTCAGGATGGCGAGGTAAGACATGCGGCATTGCATGCAGGCTTTGTACAGATTTTACCAGATGAAGTAACTATTCTTGCAGAGATTATAGAATGGCCTGGTGAAATTGATGGAAGCAGAGCAGAAGCAGCAAAGGAAAGAGCTCAAGGCAGACTTTCCAGTGGCGGTGCTGACATCGATATGATTAGAGCTGAGGCGGCTCTAAGACGTTCGCTTACACGAATTCGCGTATCGGATTTGAGATAATGAACAAATAACAAAGGGAACGCATATGATAATCAAAAAGCGAGGTAAAAAGCATGGATTATCAAAGAGCGTTCCCTTTTTATTCGGGTTTTCCAAGATATCAGGATTGGAATCAGATGAATGAGGACCAGATGCTGGAGGATTTGGAGTACTTGCAGCAGATGTACCCCATGTATTCAAAGAGATATCAGGCAAAAATATACGAATTGCTGAATAAAGTGGACTTTGACGGCAGTATGATATATGACCAGTACCCTGACAAATGGCAGTTAGAGCAGTTGGTGAATACGATTATGCAGCTGATAGAGTCTGAGGAAATGAACAGAGAAGATATGGAAATCTTACAGGAGCCGATGATGTCAATGGAGGATTGGCAGATTCGTAAACCGTGGATAAGAGAATTGGTTACGGTACTTCTGTATTATGAGATATTGAAGAGAAGGAAGAAGAGGAAGAGTTATTATTTCTTTTAGGTGTGAATATTGTGGATATGGAAACGACTTTTGAATGAATATTCAGAAGTCGTTTTTGTGTAGTAACTTTGAAAACTAGACAATTTTTAGCACAATTAGCCTGCGTTTTTAGTTGTTTAAGTTGCAATTTTACTTAAATGCCTAATATTAGAACACAATATTGACTGTGAAATTTAATTTATGATACATTAAATTTGAAAAGAAGCTTCGTTTCATACAATAAAAAAGGAGAGTATTTAACATGACCAACAAAACAGAAACAGTATTTACGACTCGAAAAAGGCTATTGGCCATCATTACTTCATTCCTACTCTTATTTGTATGCATCAGTACCACTCATTTTGATGCAAATGCTGCTACTGATGGATTTTATGTCAGCGGCACTTCTATTTATGATGCAAATGGAAAGCAGTTTGTTATGAGAGGTATCAATGTTCCACATGCTTGGTATACCTCGTATACAGAAACATCTCTGAAAGCAATTGCTGCTACTGGAGCTAATACTGTCAGAGTTGTAATTTCCAACGGCGCGCAATACAATAAAACAAGTTACTCAGAACTTACAAATATCATAGACTTGTGTAAGGCAAACAACCTTATTTGTATTCTTGAAATTCACGATGCGACAGGCAGTGATAGCACAGCTGACTTAAATAAGGCGGTTAATTACTGGATTGAAATGAAAAATGCTTTAATTGGCAATGAAGCATATGTCATTCTAAATATTGCAAATGAATGGTACGGAACATGGAATGGAAGCGCATGGGCAAGTGGTAATATTTCAGCAATTCAGTCAATCAGAAATGCAGGCATTTCAAATATGATTATGGTTGATTGTGCGGGCTGGGGGCAGTATCCGGATTCTATTAAAGATTATGGAAAAAGTGTATTCAACGCAGATTCTCTAGGAAATACCGTATTCTCTATCCATATGTATGAATATGCAGGCGGTAATGCGTCTACTGTAAAAACCAATATTGATAATGCGCTTAATATAGGTGTACCTGTAGTTATAGGTGAATTTGCTTCAGAACATACAAATGGTGATGTAGACGAAGCGACCATTATGAGCTACTGTACCTCTAAAAACGTAGGTTATATTGGCTGGTCATGGAAGGGCAACAATTCAGACCTTGCATACCTTGATATTTCTAATACATGGGACGGTTCAAGCCTTTCAACATGGGGAAATACTTTAATTAATGGTTCTAATGGTATCAAAGAAACATCAAAAATATGCTCGGTATACACAGGGGCATCCGATGATTCAAATACAGGTTCATCAGGTAGTTCTTCGAATGGTTCGTCCGATGATTCATCAGATAGTTCGGCAGGTAGCTATACATCACTTTTCTGGGGCAGCGCTTCTGCTTCGGGGTGGAATCAGGCAGTTTCTGTTGCTACTACACGCGCAGGTGGTTCATACGATGCATCGGGGATTACCTCGGGCGGCCACTTCTATGTAGAATATAAGGGTACTCAGGATAAGCTGGAACTTATTTTACAAAGCTGGTCAGGCGGCTCTAGCTGGGGAAAGGTTTCTATTAGTGAGTCGGGAACTGCAAATGGAAATTATTATGCAAAGTTTTCTTATGATAATTGTGTTTCAACCTTTGGTTCTAAGGACTTTGCCAATAAACTGGATATGATTCATGTGGGTGCTGCTGGCTCTGGTATCGAAGTAATTTCTGTATGCTATGATAGCGGAGATTCTTCTTCGCCATCCGATAGTTCATCCGATAGTTCTTCTGATACTTCAACTGATAGCTCATATGATTCGTCCGATAGTTCATCTGACAGCTATACCTCTCTCTTCTGGGGTGAATCATCAGCTTCTAATTGGGGGCAGGCAGTTTCTGTTGCTACTACACGCGCAGGCGGTTCATACGATGCATCGGATATTACCTCGGGCGGCCACTTCTATGTAGAATATAAGGGTACTCAGGATAAGCTGGAACTTATTTTACAAAGCTGGTCAGGCGGCTCTAACTGGGGAAAGGTTTCTATTAGTGAGTCGGGAACTGCAAATGGAAATTATTATGCAAAGTTTTCTTACGACAATTGTGTTTCAACCTTTGGTTCTAAGGACTTTGCCAATAAGCTGGATATGATTCATGTGGGTGCAACAGATTCCTCTGTTACTGTACTTTCGGTTATTTATGTATTTAACTAATTATTATATTTAAGGATATGCAAAAAAGCGATTCGCTCTATATACATAGGGTTGAATCGCTTTTGCATGGTATTCGGTCAGATGAACGAGCCGTCAGGAGCGAGCCATTCCACATAGCAGAGCAGCAAGAGAAAGAGCGCAAGGCAGACTTTCCAGCGGTGGTGCGGACATCGATATGATTAGGGCAGAGGCTGCTCTAAGACGTTCAATCACTAGAATTCGTTAAAGTCTGATTTTGATGGCAATGGAATTGCTGATGGTCAGGAGATTGTAACGCAACAGGTTAGATTGTATTCTTTTGCTGGTAATAGATATTTGGATAAGCAACAAGCAATTGAATATATTAATAAACTTAGATATACTAAAGTTTCAATAGGATATAATGTCTTTGGTAATAAGATAGCGATAGGAATTGCAGATTACAATTATAATAAAGTATATTTTGTTTACCATGATAGATTTGATATGGCTGAGTTGACTACAAGTTTTATTGCATTTATAGAGAAGTGTAAAAGTAAAAGAATTGGACATATTCCATCAATTGAAGAGCGAAAAAACAGAATGATAGAGAATGGTTTGGAAGACAAGATTAGTGATGAAGCAATTAGAGGTTGGCAGGCAGAGATAGATGAATATAGAAATATTCATCAAGAAAAAGTCGTTTTGTAGTATACAAATATGAAGGAAGAGTAAGATGGTAAAAATACATTTTAAAATTACGGATGATATTCGCCAATATAGGACTAAGGATTTTATGAAAGAATGGCTTAGTATTTACGGAGGAGTTGAACTTTGTGTAAATCATCAAGCAGTAGGGTATTGTCCGCAGAGAGAATTATTTCCAGGGGAAGAATGGACAGAAGATATCTGGTATGCTTTGTATAAAATGGCAGAAGGCGCTATCCGTACGCATGATGGACAAGAATATGAAATACAGTTATTGTCAAGTAACTTATTAAGATTGCACTTGAAGTTAGAAGTAGATTTGATAATATCCTGTATACATGAACATGGAAATAGAGTTCTGTGGTGTGAGAGAGTAGACCATAAGGAATATTGCATGGAGATTTATAGAGCTGTTGGAGAGTTTATGGAATGTATTAGTCGAGAAAATAAGGAATTGCTAAAGTCGAAACCCATGAGAGAGATGAGGGAACAAAAGAAGAAGTTGGAGAAAATATATGTATAAGGTACTGTCTATTCAAGATGATGTAATGACAAGACAAATAAAATTGGAAAATATTATAACTGGGACAGTAGATGTATGTTTTGATGACTCGGGACTTGTTGAGGAACGAAACTTTGAATTTATGGAATTACAAAAACAATACCAGTGTAAAATAAAGCTATTTGGAGAAATTGTAGAACAGAAAGAAGATGCTATTCTGTGCAATATTATAGATAAAGATATATTTGTCGGGAAAAAATCTATGATTAAAGTATTAGTATGTAGTGATGAATATTATATTCCTGTAGATAAAGTCATGGATGTTATAAATGGAGATTGGTTTTATTATAAGATTTCCAGAAAGGACTTAATACAAGTAAATGATATAGTACATGGGGATTATTTGTAAGTGAAGGGGATACAATATTATGTGAAATTCCGGCATTAGCTTATTGTGCGAAGACATTTGATTTGCCAGAATATTACGGGAATAATTTAGATGCTCTTTGGGATTGTATGACAGGATGGATTGAGGAACCTATCCGAATTAAGTGGAAATACTATAATGAGAGTTATAAACAGCTAGGAAAATATGCAGAAGATTTAAAATGTGTATTTGAAGATGCTTCGGCTGAGTTGGATGGAGTAGTGTTTGAAATCGAATTGTAAATTAGTGTATATTATGGTGCTGCTTTTGATTCCCCAAACATTATCCAAATAGAAGAGTTTAGAGTAAGAGGGAGCTTGTGTTAAACTACCAGTAATAAAATAGGAGTATGAATATGAATGAAAAAGATAAGTTACGGTATTTAGTAGATGGGTTGCTTAATGACTTATACGAAATAGGAACATTTTGTGATGAATTTACAAGGATATACAATTTGGAATTAGATTATGATGAGTTAACGAATGAAGAGAATGTATTGTTTGGAGAGTTGGCGGAAATGGCAGGACGCTTTTCTGATGATGTTGATGAATTGATGATTCCGAATATGTACTGTAATAAAGAAGAGATTATCGAAAAAGCAAGGATAAGCAGGGAGCAATTGGGTTGGCATATTTGATTTGGGCATTTTGGTACATTGGTCAGTGGATTGATATGATATCTAATATTTACCATTGATTTAAGGTATAAAGAATTATAAGAGAGTAAAGCTGTGATATAGGTGTTTTGTAAGCATCATATGTCGCAGCTTTTTTATATGTGCACCTAGTAGTGTGTATTTTGTAAACCAAACAATTACTAATTTTTAATACAAAACTAATTAAATAGCTAAAATAAATTTAAAAACAATTAATTTTCTTAGCTAAAAACTAAATTTAACAATTGATTTTTATTCTTTTTAACTAGTAATTAGCTACAAATTTAAGCTTTTTACTTTGTGTATAACATGGAAAAGCAATAAAAACGCAATAATCGGCGATTATCCGCAATAATAAGTAGTGACTAAATTAGTCTTTTGATATAGATTAAGAACAAGCTAAATATTAGCTAAAACAACTTAAAAATGGGAGGTTAATGAAATGAAGTTAAGAAAAGCAATTGCACTTGGAATGGCAGCAATCATGACAATGTCATTAGCTGCATGTGGTAGCAGTGAAATATCAAACACTGATACCAAGACTGACACAACAGAGGTTACAGAAGAAAAGACAGCAACAACAGAAACAGCAGTACCTACTTATGCAGAGGTTGATTTGGGTGAAGAGTACACAGATCTTACTGCAACAATCAAATTTATGCATCATAAGACAGACCGTGAGGAAGACGGTACAATGGCAAACTTAATTGCAGAGTTCAATAAAGTATATCCAAATATCACTGTTGAGACAGAGGGTATCACAGATTACGCAGAGACAGCACTTCTTCGTTTACCTACAGAGGATTGGGGCGATGTAATGTTTATCCCTTCTGTAGATGCAAAGGATTTATCTACATATTTCCTTCCTTACGGAACAGTAGAAGAGATGTCAGAGTTCATTAATTTTGCTGATAATCAGAAGTATGACGGTATGTGCTACGGTATCGGTTACATGGGAAATGCACAGGGTCTTCTTTATAACAAGGCTGTATTTGAGGCAGCAGGTGTGACAGAGTTACCTAAGACTCCAGACGAGTTCATCGCAGCATTACAGTTGATTAATGATAATACGGATGCGATTCCTCTTTATACTAACTATGCAGCTGGTTGGACAATGGGTGGCCAGTGGGATGCATTCCTTGGCGCCATTACAACAGGCGATACAACATGGTTAAATCAGAAGTTTGCATATACAGCAGAGCCATTTAAGGACAATGGTGATGGAACAGGCGCATATGCATTATATAAGATTCTTTTTGATGCAGTTTCTATGGGCTTAACAGAAGAAGATTATTCTACAACAGACTGGGAAGGCTGTAAGGGAATGATTAACAGAGGCGAAATCGGAACTATGGTTCTTGGTTCATGGGCTGTCGCACAGATGAAGGCTGCTGGTGAGAATGGTGATGATATCGGTTATATGCCATTCCCTATCACAATCGATGGAAAGCAGTATGCAACAGCAGGTCCTGACTACTCATATGCAATCAATGCAAAGGCATCAGCTACAAATCAGACAGCAGCTATGGTATTTGTAAAGTGGATGGTAGAAAAGTCAGGCTGGTGTGATTTCGAAGGCGGATATCCAATCTCTAAGACAGCTCCTACATCATTCGTATTTGATGGTGTTGAGATTGTAAATAATGAGACATCCTTAGCAGGTGAAGAGGATGTTATGAATGAGATGAACGCTGAGTCAGAGTTGAACTTCAATGCAGGTGGAGACTTAAAGGTTCAGAGAATCGTTGAAATTGCAGCTAATGGCGGTTCATTTGATGAGCTTATGGCTGAGTGGACAGAGGCATGGAATAATGCACAGAGTTCATTAGGAATCGAAGTTAAGTATTAAAAGGAGGAAGGTTGCATGACGAGAACAACTCCATTCAATCTTCGTAAATGGCTTCGTGGCAGAAAGGGGCAGCAGGCAATCATTATTGTATTGTTTATGGCGGTGCCCCTTGCACTGCTTTTGACATTTACATATTTTCCATTTGCGGAAATGTTTAAATTCAGCTTCTACAAGATGAAGTATGTAGGAGAAAGAGAGTTTATCGGTTTAAAAAACTATATAGATGTATTTAAAAGAGATGACTGTTTTCAGGCATTATGGTTATCTGTGTATTATATGTGCGGTGCTGTTGTTCAGCTGGCGTTAGCGCTATATCTTGCGGCAATTTTGAGCTTCAAGGTAAAGGGAGGAAACTTCTTCAAGGGATGTATGTTCTTTCCGTATCTGATTAATGGTATTGCGATTGGATTTATTTTTAAGTTCTTTTATACGAGAGGATTTGTATTTGATACAGTTCTTCAATGGTTTGGCTTTGAGTTGGAAAATCTTCCGTATTGGCTGAAGGATACAAGCATCAATAATGTTTCATTAGTTGCGACTAGTGTTTGGAAATATTTTGGTAACAATATGGTTCTGTTTATTGGTGCGATGATGTCAGTTGATAATGAGCTGTATGAAGCAGCTATGTTAGACGGTGCAAATAAATGGCAGCAGTTTAAATATATTATGCTACCAAGTATTAAAACTATTGTTATGTTAAATCTGATTATGTCTATTACAGGTTCGTTAAGTGCATTTGAGCCTCCGTTTGTTATCATGTCGGGTGGTGCAAATGGTACAGCGACATACTTTGTAAAGATGCATGAAATAGCGCATACAAGTCAGAAGGTTGGACTTGCATCAGCTATGGCGATTATATTGTTGCTGATAATTTTCGCAGCAACAGTTTTACAGAAGCTTTTCTTCAAGTATGTCTTCAAGGATGGAGAGGATGAAGATGTAAATGCAGCTAAGAGACGTGAGAAGAAGCTGGCAAGAGAAAAAGCAAGATTGAAAAGGAGAGGATAATTATGTCAATCGTACAAAAAATAAAGCATTATGCATGGATTGTAATCCAGTATTTTTCATTAATTTTCTTTTCCTTTGTGGCGTTGCTGCCGATTGTTTCCTGCGTAATTACGGCCTTTAAGACAGAGGAGGAATATCAGACAACAAATGTAATGACAATGCCAGAGAATTGGTTTAATTTTGACAATTTTATAGAAGCTTTTCAGAAAGCAGACATGGGCAGAGCTTTTATTAATTCTACGATTATTCTTATATTTGTAGTAGCTGGTTCTGTAATGATAGGTTCTATGCTGGCATATGTTTTGAACCGATTCAAATTTCCTGGAAATGGTTTGATAAGAAGCTTGTTTTTATTTGCCACATTGCTTCCAGGTATTGCGATGCAGGTATCGACCTATCAGTTGATGTATAGATTGCATCTGATTAACAGCTTGCTCGGATATATTGTTTTATCCATGGGAACGGATGTTATTGCAATCTATATTTTTATTCAGTTTTTTGAAAATATATCAACTTCATTGGACGAGTCAGCGTATATTGACGGGGCATCTTATATGACCATTTTCTTTAAAATATTATTTCCACTGTTGAAGCCTGCAGTTGTAACAGTAATGATTTTAAAGGGTGTTGGTACGTATAATGAATATTATAATGCGAGCCTTTACTTAAGCTCGCCAGAGTTAAAAACAGTGGCATTGTCACTTTATACATTCGTAGGACCGCTTGGAAGCAAATACAATTTGATTTGTGCAGGCGTAATCATAAGTTTGATTCCTGCGTTGATTGTATTCCTGTTATTCCAGAAGCAGATTTACAGCGGATTGACCTCAGGAGCAGTAAAAGGTTAAGTTTTTTGATAGAGAGAGGAAGATAGAAATGAGTAAAGTAAAGATTATGAGCCAGGCAGTACCGAATATGCCTTGGCAGGATAGACCAGAAAATATAATCGGAGCACCAATATGGCGTTACAAGGAGAATCCAATTATCGGACGTAACCCAGTAAAGGGAGTTGCCAGAATCTTCAATAGTGCTGTTATGCCTTATGGAGATGAGTTTATCGGTGTGTTCCGTGGAGAGCAGACAAATGGTATTCCATATATTTACATGGGAAGAAGCAAGGATGCAATTCACTGGGATTTTGATGAGAATAAGATTAATTTTGTAGATGAGAATGGCGAGCCATTTATGCCAGTCTATGCATATGACCCACGTCTTGTGAAGGTAGAGGATACCTATTACATCATTTGGTGTGGAGACTTTTATGGTGCGGCAATTGGAATGGCTAAGACAACAGATTTCAAGACCTTTACACGAATTGAGAATCCATTCCTTCCATTTAATAGAAATGCAGTGCTTTTCCCGAGAAAGATAGATGGTAATTTCATGATGCTGTCAAGACCTTCCGATAGTGGTCATACACCATTTGGTGACATCTTTGTAAGCGAGAGTCCGGACCTCACTTATTGGGGTAAGCACAGACATGTCATGGGACGTGGCAACGAATGGTGGGAGTCGGTGAAGATTGGCGGCGGTGCAGCTCCGATTGAGACAAGCGAGGGCTGGTTACTGTTTTATCATGGTGTAAGCGGAACCTGTAATGGTCTAGTATACAGCATTGGTGGTGCGATTTTGGATATTGATAATCCATCCATTGTGAAGTATCGTTGCGAGAACTTTCTTTTAACGCCGGAAGAGTGGTATGAGGAAAGAGGTTTCGTGCCAAATGTATGCTTCCCATGTGCAACGATTCATGATGCAGAATCGGGAAGAATTGCAATCTACTATGGCGCGGCAGACAGTTATGTAGGCTTGGCATTTACCGAGGTTGACGATATTGTAGATTATATTAAAGAGAATAGTAAGCTTTCAGATTCTGATAAGGAAATTGGAAGAAGATAAGTGATGATAAGGCTATAGGTAGATTCTGGAAGAAAAATATCTATAGCCTTATTGCTATAAAACAGTTTTTAATACATGCTGGTTTGAAATAGACTGAAAATAGTGATAAAATAAAATATAAAATTAGTTTCATTAATGTGTATCTACAAGGAAAAGGTAAGCTTATGAAAATAAAAGTGGGAAAATATATAATATTATTCATGTTAGCTTTGATTGTAAATTGGCAATTTTGGGGGAGAACGGTTGTATACGCGGCACAGGATGAAGAATTGTCAGGAACGATAGAAGTTATTTCAAATGTCTCAGAAGATCATATGAAGGAATATTTGGAGGGGTTCTATAAAAAATATCCCAATGTAGAGGTTAAATGGACATTTTATGAAAATTACGAAGAAGATGTCAAAAAGAGAATCGATAGTGGTGATTATGGTGATGTACTTTTTGTTCCATCTTATGTAGGCGCGACCGAATATACAAATTATTTTGTTGCTCTTGGAGGGCGCACGTTATTATCAGCAAAATATAATTACATGGAGAATAGTAAAAATGCTAATGATTTAGTATATGGCATTCCATCATCAGCCTATGCGGTAGGAATTCTGTACAATAAGGATGTATTTGACCAGGCAGGAATAACGGAAGTACCTAAAACGATGGAAGAATTCATGCAGACATTAATAGATATTAAAGATAGAACAGAAGCAATTCCGTTTTATACGAATTATACAGATGAATGGGCGTTACGATTTTGGAATAATTTTCCGTATGTTGAAATGACAGGAAATGCGGATTACTATTACAATATTGTACTAGGTGAACCGAATGTATATTTGGAAGGTTCGACGCAATATGAGGTTTATAAGCTATTATATGATATTGTTGCTAATGGCTTATGCGAAGAAGAACCACAGAATTCCGGTTTTGAGCAGGCGCAGAAGCTATTAAATGAAGGAAAAATCGCTTGCTTTGTAACGGGTTCATGGGCTTTGGCTCAGACAAAAGAGGCAGGACCTAATGGTGATGCTATAGCGTTTATGCCATTTCCGAATGAGATTAATGGAACACAGTATGTTTCAGTAGCGACTGATTTTTGCTATGGAATCAGTAAGAAGAGTGAGAATCGAAAAGCTGCAAGAGCGTATATTGATTACATGTTAGATGAATCAGGATATGCTTTGGATCATGAAAGATTGTCGGTAAATAAGACAGATCCATATCCGGATTCGTATGGCGATATGGAGAATGTTGTTTTATTAATTGATAATCCGGCGGAAGGAAATAATTATGGCAAATGGCTGCAATTAAGTTCAAATGTACGTTTAGAAGACGGTTCGGGTGCAAAAAGAATAATTGAAGCTGCAAGTGGAATTAGCGACGAGAGCTTTGAGGATATTACTAATGATTGGCATGCGAAGTGGGAATCTGCGCGTACAGAAGATATACCGATAGTAGAGAATGAAGTAGAGGCGATTCATAGTAATGTCATAATTACAGATGAATATGAAGCGGATTTCTCGCCGACAGAGAGAGCGTTCTTGAAGGAGCAGACACAGCTTAGAGTAGGTTATCTTAAGAATATGGCTCCATTTCAATATGCAAAGGAAGGTGAATTTGCCGGTATTGCATATGAAATTTGCAGTATCGTTGAAGAAAATACGGGCATAGATATGGAGTATTATGCCTTTGAAAATACACAACAGATACTAGAGGCATTAAATGCAAAAGAGATAGATATGATTGCCGGAATTGATAAAAATGCCGGATATGAAGGAGATATACGTTATTCCAGAGAATATCTCAGTTGTATGAATGTTGTTGTCAGAGACGATGAACAGTCAATGAATTTTGAAGAGAGTGGTACATTTGCCAAGGTTGTGGGAGAGAAGAATGTATTAAACGAAGGTAAGGAAGCCGGTGTAATAGAATGTGCCAGCTTTGCGGAGGCCATTAATAAGGTAGAAGCATCTGAGGCTGATTATGCAGTCATGAATTATTATAGTGCTGATTACTATATGAAATTGGAAGAGTGTAAGAATGTTACGATGCTTCCACTATCAGAGACAGGCGGATTGTATTTGGCATTCCACAAGGAAGTGGATACACGATTAATTTCTATTTGTAATAAGTGTATTTATGGAATACCTGATAATAGTATTCAGGTTATGTTACGAGAGTATATGGTACAGCCTGAAAAAGAGGTTACGCTAAAACGATTTATAGAAGATAATCCGATTACCTGTATTATGGTTGTTCTTGGCTTTTGTCTGTTGATTGTGGCAGCAGTTGTAATGGTAATGCAGGAAAAAAATAAGAGTGCGCAAAAGCATGCAATGGATATGCAAAGATATGAATTTCTGGCATCTCTTGTAAATGAATATTTGTTTGAATATGATTTTCGTACCGATACAATAAGCTTTGATGATAAGTTTCGTAAGAAATTTGGACTGCCAAAGGAATTGTGCATGAAGGATTTCGAGGTAAGGAATGAGCAGGGTAAGGTATTAGAGGAAATCTACAGACAATATAAAGATATGAAGGACGATGACGGTATGACAACTGCCTTTCAGTTATGTGATAAGGATAATGAAGTGCAGTGGTATCGTGTCTTTGCGCATATTATTAGAGATAAGAATAACAAACCGAACCATTTGATTGGTAAGGTTATGAACGTACAAAAGGAGATTGAAGAGAAAAAGGAAATTGAGGATAAGGCACATAAAGATCCGTTGACAGGATTGTATAACAGAGAAGGATTTTTTTACCATTTGAACAAGCTATATGAAAAGGGTGAAACGGTAGAGCCAATGACGGTTGCAGTTATGGATTTTGACTGCTTTAAGAGTGTAAATGATACGCTAGGACATGCCGGTGGTGATATGGCACTTTGTTTCCTTGCAGATACTTTGATGGAAATGTTTGCTAATCATGCAATTGTAGCACGTTATGGCGGCGACGAATTTATGCTGATGCTATATGGTATGGAAGAGGAAATGGTTCGGGAGCTTTTGGCAACATTAATCCGCCGAATGGATACAGAGCTGGTATATCATGACATTACAAAAAAGATATCTATCAGCTTAGGTGCCGTTTTTACTGAGGAGGCGGTTTCCTTCGAGGAGATGTTCAAGGTGGCAGATATGGTACTATATCAGTCTAAGAATACAGGAAAGAATCGTTATGGTATGATGCGTTTCCAAGAAGTAGAAAGCGTATAATAGACTTGTAGTTTTCTTCAATAACAATTAAAATAAAATCATAATGCCTTAACGGCGTTATGATTTTATTTTTGCGTTCAGAAGGAAAGTAATATGAGTGAGTTAAAGAATAAAATTCAGGAATATATTGATAAAGGCGAGATGGTGCTTGGTTTGGTAGCAAGTAACTCTAAGGATAAAGAGAAGATTAGTAAGATAAAGCTTCGTCCTTTGATGAAGAAAGAGCAGCTGATTTATCAGGCAGAGAGCTTTGTAGGGACAAAGGCTTTTCATGAGAATCTTGAGCCGACAGCGCTTCCTGCATATGTCGAGGAGCTTACGGAGGTCTTTCGTCAGATTGAGATAGAGACCGAAACACAGAAGCTGATTGTTCTGATTAGTAAGAAGGGTAAGCAGACCCTTAATGTGAAAAATAAGCCACAGGCGCAGTCTGTGAATAAGGCAGAATTAAGCCACAATAAGACCAAGCAGTATGTGCTGCCTGAGGGAGAGCCTGTGCCATTTTTAGTGGAGCTTGGAGTGCAGACTGCTGAGGGAAAGATTATTAAGGCGAAGTATGATAAGTTCCGCCAGATTAACCGTTATCTTGAGTTTGTAAGGGATATATTGCCTAATTTACCAAAGGACAGAACCTTAACCATATTGGATTTTGGATGTGGTAAGTCCTATCTGACCTTTGCGCTTTATCATTATCTAAAGGTAATGAATCACTATGATATTCGAGTGATTGGTCTGGATTTGAAGGAAGATGTGATAGAGAAATGTAATGCATTGAGCCGCAAATACGGATATGATGACTTAACCTTCCATGTAGGAGATATTAGCAGCTTTGAAGGTCCTGTAGAGGTTGATATGGTAGTAACACTTCATGCCTGTGACGTGGCAACGGATTATGCGCTCGAGAAGGCAGTTAAGTGGAATGCCAAGGTTATTTTTTCTGTGCCATGCTGTCAGCATGAGCTGAATAAGCAGATAAAGTGCAAAGAGCTTGAGCCACTCTTAAAGTACGGCTTGATTAAAGAGAGAATGGCTGCACTGATGACGGATGCGATTAGAGCAAATCTCCTGGAGGAGCAGGGCTATGATACGCAGATATTAGAGTTTATTGATATGGAGCATACACCAAAGAACATATTAATTCGTGCGGTGAAGAAACAGGGAATGCGTTATCGTACGGATGCGCATAAAGGCACGAATTCGATAGCAGAGGTATGTGATTTTCTTGATGTGAATCCGACGCTTCGGAATTTACTTGATACTAATACACAGTCGGAGGCTGACTTGAATGAAGAAAGCAATCATTAAGGTAGTGGTATGTATTGTAGTCTTTCTGGCTACATTATTTATCAGTAGTAATGCATTTAATCAGAATAAAACAGATATGACATCTACTATGGGAGAGGCATCGCTTCCCCTAGTACACATGGTGACTACTTATGTGGCAGAGGAAGGCACAGAAGAAGAGGCTAAGCCTGTTACGGAGGAGATTACTTTTAATACTCTGCATGGCTTACGTCAGGAGGTGGATGGCAGATTTTACAGAGATACCATTACACCACTGGGAGAAGGAAGAACCTTAAGCTTCTCATTAGAAAAATATGAGAACACAATTGTTGGTCTTTCCTTTGAGGTTAGAAGTATTGACGGAACACGTTTGGTAGAAAGTACGCAGATTACAGATTATCGTGAGAGTGAGGATGAGATTACTGCAACTGTTACGATAAAGGATTTGATTGATAAGAATGTTGAATACAGTTGGATTCTGCTGGTAGAGACTCCTGAGGAAACCATTCGTTATTATACAAGAATAATTGATGCAGATGAGTATTATACAGCAGAGAAGCTTAATTTTGTCTTGAATTTTCATGAAAAGACCTTCGATAAAGAGGCTGCAAAGGATTTGATTCCTAATCTGGAGTCTAACTCAAAGGGAGATAATACGAAGTATAGTCTGGTAGATATTCATAGTAGTCTTGACCAGGTTTCGTGGGGAGATTTGACAGTAGGAAGAACGACAAAGCCTGATATTATTATTTCGGAAATGGAAAAGCAGACTGCTTCCATTCGAATCAATTATCAGGTAGGGGTACTGGTTGACAATACAAGAACCAAATATAATGTCAGTGAGTTTTATCGGATTCGTTATACAACAAGCCGTGTTTATCTGCTGGAGTTTGAAAGAACCATGAATCAGATTTTTGAGCCTGATGCAGATGTTTACGCAAGTAATAAGATTATGCTTGGAATACGCAATGAAGAGGTTCAGATGATGGAAAGCGAGGATGGAAATAACCTTGCTTTCGTAAATGAAGACCAGTTATTCTGTTATCATGCAGGTGATAAGAAGATTGCTTCTCTCTTTGGCTTTTATGAGGATAAGGATATCAGAACCTTCTATGGCAACCATGACATTAAGATACTGAATGTGGATGAGACAGGCGGCGTTACCTTTATGGTATATGGCTATATGAATCGTGGCAAATATGAAGGAAGAATCGGTATTCTGATTTATCAGTATAATGCTGCGCTTAATACGATTGAAGAGCAGATATTTATTCCTTATAACAAGTCCTATGAGGTATTGGCAGCGGATATAGAGCAGCTTTCCTATGTAAATTCCGCAAATATCTGTTATCTGTATCTGGATGGTGCCATTTTGCAAATTGACCTGACGAAACAGACCAGCAAGGAAATTGCAACACAGCTTCAGGAGGACAGCTTCCAGGTAGCTGAGAGTGAAGAGATGTTGGTGTGGCAGAATTCCGCAGATGCATATGACTGTGATGCGCTGACCTTAAAGAACCTCAATACGGGAAAGGAAAAGGTAATCAGTGTAAGAGATAATAAGAGATTGCTTCCACTCGGCTTTATTGGCGAGGATTTGATATATGGTGTTGCAGAGTACGAGGATATTGAGCTTGATGCCAATGGTGCAGTTACCTTCCCGATGTATGCTGTTTATATCCAGAATGAGCAGGGAGATATTCTAAAGAGTTATGAACAGACAGGCATTTATGTAGTAGATAGTGTCGTGCAGGATAATCTTATTACTCTAAAGCGCGTTGTCAAAACAGAGGATGAGGGCGTATATGAGCAAACGACAGATGACCAGATTATTAACAATATATTAGAGGAAGCAGGTCATAATTCAGTGGAGATAGTAGTAACACAGAATTATGAAAAGATTGTGCAGCTGGTGTTAAAGTCTGCAATCGAGACAAAGAGCCTTAAGGTGGTTACACCAAAGGAAATCTTGTATGAAGGAAGCAGAGAACTGGCAATAGACTTTACGGACGCTGCGGAGAGATTCTATGTATACAGTAAGGATGGTATTGTTGGAGCATATACACATCCTGCAAATGCGGTGAATCTTGCTTATGAGCTGAGTGGTACCGTGGTTGACCAGGAGGGAAGATACATTTGGAAGAAAACAACCAGAAGTACCAGAAATCAGATTATGGCAATTGGTGGAACGCAAAGTGACGAGGATACCTCTGATTTGGCGGTGTGCCTTGAAACCATCCTAGGCTTTGCTGGTTCTGTGAAAAACGCGCAGGATATGTTGGATAAAGGACAGACCGTTACAGAGATTTTATCTGAGAATCTGAATGATATAGAGGTGTTGGAGCTTCGAGGCGTGAGTCTGGATGCAGTTCTTTACTATGTAAATATGGATATTCCTGTATTGGCAACGGTTGAGGACGGAAGTGCAGTACTTGTAATCGGTTTTAATGAGTTGAATGTGGTAGTTATGAATCCACAAAACGGTAAGGTATATAAAGTAGGTATGAATGATGCAACGAAGTGGTTTGCAGAGAATGGAAACCGATTTGTAACTTATATTCAATATGAATAGAAAGGAAAGGTTATGGACGAGAGAATCAGATTATTAGCTAAGAATTTGGTAAATCATTCCTGTAAGGTTAAGCAGGGTGAAAAGGTATATTTAGAGTATGCAGGTGAAGAAACAGGAGTACTCGCAAGAGCAATTATTGAGGAGATTTATAAGGTGGGAGGTATGGTATTCCCGCATTACACAGATATGCGCACACGAAGAGAACTGTTGCTGAACTGCACAGAGGAGCAGATGAAGCTGATTGGCGAGCTGGGAGCAGCTGAGATGAAGCAGATGGACTGTTATATCAGTGTAAAGGGACCTGACAATAGCGCAGAGCTTTCAGATGTGCCAGCGGAGAAGATGGAATTATTTGAGAAGTATTTTATGCTTCCAGTGCATATGCAGATTAGAATTCCGCATACCAGATGGGTGGTGCTTCGCTATCCGAATCAGGCAATGGCGCAGGCAGCAGGAAAGAGTACTGCGGCTTTTGAGGACTTTTATTTTGATGTATGCTGTCTTGATTATAGCAAGATGGGCAAAGCGATGGAGTCTTTGGTTGATTATATGAATAAAACAGATAAGGTTAGAATGGTAGGTCCTGGAACAGATATTACCTTTAGTATCAAGGATATTCCAACGATTCCATGTGCGGGAGAGATGAATATTCCTGACGGAGAGGTATATACGGCTCCTGTGAAGGATTCTATCAATGGTACGATTACCTATAATACACCATCTGTATATCAGGGCTTTACCTTTGAGAATATTTCGTTTACCTTTGAAAATGGCAAGATTGTAAAGGCAACAGCTAACGATACAGAGCGTATTAATAAGGTGCTGGACACCGATGAGGGAGCGCGCTATGTAGGTGAATTTGCGATTGGAGTAAATCCTTTTGTGATGCATCCGATGAAGGACACCTTATTCGATGAGAAAATTAACGGTTCGATTCACTTTACACCAGGTAACAGCTATGATGATGCACCAAACGGTAATCATTCTGCGGTTCATTGGGATTTGGTATGGATTCAGAGACCTGAATATGGCGGTGGAGAAATCTGGTTTGATGATGTATTAGTTCGTAAGGATGGTCGTTTTGTAGTGCCAGAGCTTATGTGTCTGAATCCTGAAAACTTGGCATAACTAATTAGGTGTGATACAATAAATATACAATTGTTGTAGAAGGGAGAACCTTATGAAGCGAATGATGAAATTGCTTTCGGCATTGTTTGTTGCAGTTTGTATTCTGATGACCTCTGTTAGTGAGGCGAATGCAGTAACTGTATATGGAACAGATGATATCGAACATGAAGAGGGGTATATTATTGTAGGAGAGAGTCATGTTGTATTGACTATGAATGCATATGCGCAGTCCATCGATTCAGAGGGGTATGTGGCAGGTTTAGAGGATGTGCAGTTTTTCTTTAACTGGGATGATTCCTTATCTGTAACAGAGGATGGAGCACCGAATACCTTTTTGATGAGTGGTAACCTGTTCTTTGTAGTAGAAGGTAATATTGTTGCTGAGGGTGAGAAGCAGAAGAATAAGAGCTACATCTATAGTGATGGACAAGGTAATCATGGAGCAGGTGTTGAGAAGATTCACAACATTATGGAAACAAATCCTAATATTAAGCATTGGAATATCATTTCCTTCCAAGGTGCGGTGTCAGCACTTGAGGGAAGTGTAGCGGGAAAGTACTATGTGAACAGCTATAGGAACTGGATAGATTATGAGTTTCCTGAGGCGGATATTTATATTGTTTCTCATGCAACTATGACGAAGTTCTATAGACAGAGTAAGGTGGCAGGAGAGTTTGATAAGGAGCTTAAGAAAGCATTTCCTGAAAGATTTTTGGACTATACTGCGTTCTTTAAGGAAAGATATCCTGACCAGATGTTAGATCCTGACCAGAAGCCAGATTCTATTCACTGGAATAATGACACTTATATATCTTTATTTAATGATATAATTACAAAGATTCAGTCGGGAGAATATGACTGTAATAAAGAGACAGAAGGAGTTTAGACATGAAAAGATACAGATTACAGGCAATTATTTGTGCATCATTGATGGTGCTTGGTATGACAGGCTGTGGGCAGCAGGATGCAGGCGGCGGTTCTGAGGATAACGCAGGAGCGGTGACAGAGCAGACTACAGAGGCGACAAGTGAGATTGTACAGAGTGAAGCTGCACAGGAAGCTGTAGTAGAAACACAGGCTGCAGAGGCAGCAGGTTCCTTGAGCGAGGAAGACTTTGTGGTAGATATCAAAGGTGTAGCTGTTAAGCTTGGCGATGATATGAGCACATTAGAGGAAAGCCTTGGAGAGCCTGATTCCTATGAGACAGCTAAGAGCTGTATGGGCGCTGGAGAAGATAAGGTATATGAGTATGGCGGAATTACAGTTTATACCTATCCGATAGATGGTGTAGACGTGGTAAGTGCGATTGAGTTTGTCGGGGAAGAGACGATGGCTTCAGGAATTGGCGTTGGAAGTACCAGAGATGAGGTGGTTGCGGCTTTTGGAAGCGACTGTGAAGAGGATGAATACGGTATGACCTATGAGTTAGGAGATAAGACTTTAGGTATTGAGTTAGATGGTGATTCTGTTAGTTTTATTGAAATATATGGTGAATAATATGCAAAATCCTTAAATCGACGATTTTGTATATGGCAAATTTGTGTTATGCACAAATTTGCGGAAGTTGAAAAAATATTGTCATTAGAGTGAAAAAGGTTTGCATAAGTGTGCAAACCTTTTTCTGTTTTAGGCATCTTTAACAATAAATTAACTGAAAATGATTGACTGGTTTGGTAATTGACTGACTCAATCAACGATGTTATAATTAAATAAGCGTTGAAAAACGAAATGTGTGGATGAAAACAAGGAGGGGTTCATTTATGAAGAAACGTTTTTGTATGGGATTTGCAATCCTCTTGATGATGGTAGCTATGGTGCAGATGACAGTTGGTGCTGCAGAAGTTACCGTAATAGCAAGTCATTGCTTTATCGCAGGAACAGACGTAAATGTTATTGCCGCAGGTCCTGTGGCACAGAGTGATACAGGGATGTATTACTTATTTGAGTTAAAGGTGTATGAAACAAGTGTTGGTGCAAGACAGGATTACTGTGCAGCAGTACCAGCTGCTGAAGCAGTACAGTTTACAACACCGCTTAATTACAATACAGCAAGTTCTAAGCTGACTTCACGTTTTGTTATCACAGCTTATAGAAATGGTGTATATGTACCGATTAGTAATGAGATGTATATTACCAATCCTGAAGTATTAGCAACTAAGGCAGTAGGTAATCCTGCAAAGTCTAAGAAGGGCTTGATTGCAGACTGGCAGTATGTAAGTGATTTAAAGGATTTGAATGTTGGATATGCAACCTATACAATGGATATCAATACATTCTTCCAGGGTTCAGGTGTAAATTATACATATAACGGCAAGACATATAGCTTTAATGCAACACAGGTAGCAGCTTACGATGTGTTATGTAAGATGTTTACAGATGCAGGCTGTAATTTAGTTATGGTATTAACCAACGATTATTCACCAGCTACAGCAGATTTAGTACCTGCAGCAGCTCGTATTCCTAATATTTATAACTATTCATTTAATATTCAGGAGCAGATACCTGCTGAGAAGTTAGAGGCGTTAATGTCATTCCTGGCTTCAAGATACAATGGTGGTTCTAATGGTGCAATCCACAGCTGGATTATCGGAAACGAAGTAAATAACAATTATCCTGGACATTTTGCTGGAAATATGAACGTTACAGAGTTCTCTGTAGATTATGCAAAGCAGTTCAGAGTAATGTACAACGCAATTAAGAGCCAGAATAGTAGTGCTCAGGTTTATACAAATATTGACCAGAGATGGAATTTTGAAGATGGTACAGCTAATCAGTATTCATGTAAGTCATTCTTAAATAACTTTGCATCTTATATGAAGACAACTGGTGATATTAACTGGGGATTATCTTTCCATCCACATGCAGTTCCTATGACAAACTGTATGTTCTGGAATGTACCTGCTGATTATGCAGCCATGAGATTGATTGATGATACAGAGAATACTAAGTTTGTTACAATTCAGAATATGCATGTTATGACAGATTACATGCAGAAGGCAGAGATGTTAAATCCTTCAGGTAATATCAGAAGCATCATCATTTCTGAGATTGGCTTTACATCAACAGGTGCTTATGCGACAAATGAGCAGATTCAGGCAGCATCAATGGTATATGCATATAAGATTGCAGACCAGTTACCAATTCAGGCATTTATCGTGCATAAGCATGTAGATGCGGCAAGTGAGACAGCAGAGGGTCTGGCATATGGTTTGAGAACACCAACCTATAAGAAGTATGCATATGAAGTATTCAAGTATATGGATACAGGAAATACAGCTTATACTGACTTTGCATTACCGATTATCGGAGTAAGCAGCTGGGCACAGTTGGGAGTTCAGTAAAACTTAATAGTTTAGACAGGGTGTAGCGGTTGAAACCGCTACACCTTTTTTGTTATACTTTATTATAGTAATGAAAAAAGAGAGGTAGAGTAAAGATGAAATTTTCACAGATGCCTTACGAGAGAGTAGATATGAAGCAGGTAGAAGCAGAATACAAGCGTATTATGGAAGCTTCGAAGAATGCGAAGAGCGGCGAGGAGCAGTTTGCGATTCACAAGGAATACTATAAATTGAAGAATGATGTACAGACGAATATTGAGATTGCCATGATTCGTCATGATATTGATACGACAGACGAGTTCTATGAGAAGGAGCGTAATTTCTATGATGAGATACTCCCACTGATAGAGCAGTATGACACAGAGTATCAGAAGATACTGTATGATTCGCCATATAGGGAATATCTGGAGGAGAAGATAGGAAAGGTTTCGTTTAAGAATATAGAGCTTTCCTTGAAGTCTTTTGATGAAAAGATTGTGCCGCTGATGCAGGAGGAGAATGCATTAAGCAGCAGATACAGTAAGCTGATTGCAACAGCGAAGATTCCATTTGAGGGAGAGGTATATAACCTGTCTCTTATGAGAAAGTTCCAGACAAGCCCTGACAGAGAGGTGAGAAGAAGGGCTTGGAAGGCGGTTAGCGAGTATTTTCAGTCTGTGACGGATGAGATTGACGAAATCTATGACAAGCTGGTAAAGAATAGAACCAAACAGGCAAAAGAGCTTGGCTATGAGAACTATGTGGAGCTTGGCTATTATCGTATGCGTAGAAACTGCTATGATAAGGAAATGGTGGAGAATTTCAGAAATCAGGTGAAGGAATACTTTGTGCCATATGCGAACAGACTTCACGAGCGCAGAAGACAGCGTATTGGTGTAGAGAAGCTTTCCTTTATCGACCATGAGGTATATTTCCCGAATGGTAATCCGTCGCCTATCGGTACTCCAGAGGAGATACTGGCAGCAGGACAGAAGATGTATGGGGAGCTCTCAGCAGAGACGAAGGAATTCTTTGACTTTATGCAGGAGAATGAGCTGTTTGATGTGTTGGGTAGAAAGACCAAGCGTCAGGGCGGATATATGACCTATATTCCGAACTTTAAGTCACCATTTATCTTTGCAAACTTTAATGGTACCAGTGGCGATGTGGATGTCATTACCCATGAGTGTGGACATGCTTTCCAGGGCTATGTGGTGCGTGATGAGGAGATTAGAGAACATCTTGATATTACTATGGAGACGGCAGAGATTCACTCTATGTCTATGGAGTATTTTACTTATCAGTGGATGGAGCTTTTCTTCGGTGATAAGAAGGAAGAATATCTTAAGATGCATTTGGAGGATTCTACAGCGTTTGTGCCTTATGGCTGTATGGTAGATGAGTTCCAGCATATTATGTATGAGAAGCCAGAGCTGACGCCATCGGAGAGAAAGCAGGTATGGCTTGGTTTGGAGAAGGTGTATCGTCCGCATATGGACTATGAGGATGACGCATTTTACAGTAAGGGCGGCTTCTGGCAGAGACAGGCGCATATCTTTGGAATGCCGTTTTACTATATTGATTACTGTCTTGCCAGCGTGTGTGCAATGCAGTTTAAGGTAATGATGGATGAAGACTTTGATAAGGCATGGACAAATTATGAGAAGCTTTGTAAGCTGTCAGCCAAGGATTTCTTTGTAAATATGATAGAAGAGGTTGGCTTAAAGAGTCCGTTTGAGGATGGCTGTATCAAGGAGTTGATTGAGAAGTTTGAAGCTTAGAGGTAGATTTAGTTGATAAGTTTAATTGTTGCACATACGAAGAACAGAGTGATTGGTAAGGACGGCAGTATTCCGTGGAATATTCATGGTGAGCTGTCGCGCTTCCGTGATTTAACCACAGGGAATGTGGTAATCATGGGAAGGCGTACCTATGAGTCCATTGGTAGGCCTTTACCGAATCGCTACAATATTATCATATCGAAGACGCAGCACTTTGAAGCTGAGAATTGCACAACGGCAGGCTCTTTGGAGGAGGCTCTAAGAATCGCAGGAGATAGGGATATCTTTATTGGCGGCGGTGGAAAACTTTACGAAGAGGCGCTTTCACTTGTGGATAAGATGTATATTACCGAGATAGATGCCCTGATAGATGGTGATACTTTTTTTCCTGAGTTTGATGAGAATGATTTTACAAGGGAAGTAGAGAAAACTGTAGATGGCGAAATGCCGTATGAGTATGTGACCTATATAAGAAAAGAGGCATAGTATTTCAATGATAATAGACAGAGAAAAAGCCCTGAAATGCTTTCAGGACTATGTGAAGGATTATAATATCGAGGATGAAAAGATTAGGCTTAAGGTAGAGCATACCTATCGTGTCAGTGAGTTATGTGAGAGAATTGCCAAAGAGTCAGGCTTTACGGATGATGAGGTTGATATCGCGTGGTTGACAGGACTTTTACACGATGTAGGACGGTTTGAGCAGGTGCGTATCTATGGAACATTTATCGATGCGGATTCTATAGACCATGCGCAGTTTGGTGCGGACATTTTGTTTAAAGAAGGCAGAATCAGAGATTACATAGAGGACACTTCTGAGGACGAGTTGCTTGAGAAAGCAATCCGCGCTCATAGTGCATATCGTATTCCTGAGGACTATACACAGCGTGAGCAAAGGTTTGCACATCTGCTTAGAGATGCGGATAAGATTGATATTTTAAAGGTAAATATTATCTTTCCATTAGAGGAAATTTATAATGTAACGACAAAGGAACTACGGGAGGCGAAGATTACAGAGGAGGTTGTTCAGGCGTTTTACGAGGAACATGCAGTACTTAGAAGTTTGAAGAAGACACCTGTGGACCATGTAGTCGGTCATATTTCACTGATGTATGAGCTTGTATATCCTGTAAGCTATCGCATCGTAGAGGAGCAGGGGTATCTGGATAAGCTGATGGATTTTGAATCGGAGTGTGAGGAAACGAAAAAACAGTTTTCCATGATGAAGGAGAAGATGCGGGAATATCTTGCTCGTCGTAGTAAAGGGTAGTGTTTGGCGTGTAGAAAGGAAGGATGCTTTTATGATAGGAGATAGAAGAACACCAATAGAAAAGGAATGGGATGCCATTCGTAAAAAGGAATTAAAGTATCTGAATTCGCGTTCTAATAAGAAGGACAGCTTTCTGAATCGTAAGCTGGAGGAAAAGGTGCCTGAGAAACTACAGACGACACTGGATACCGCATTTTGCAAGGCATTTGAGCTGATATTTGAAAAGGGAACAGGTATTATAGAGAAGACCTATAAGCGTGAAGAGGCGGAGAAGAATTATCAGATTAACGAGTTTACTTCACAGATTAAGCAGGATAGAAAGTCGCTGAAGGCATTTTCCAAGAAAGCAAAGGGCTCGGGTAGTGTGAATCTTTTACTTTCGGGAGCATCAGGAGTTGGAATGGGTGTGCTTGGAATTGGATTGCCTGATATTCCGTTGTTTACGGGAATGGTGTTAAAGGGTATCTATGAAATTGCACTAAGCTATGGATATTCCTATGAGTCTGAGCAGGAGAGATATTTTATTCTGACGTTGATACAGGGCGCGTTGTCCTATGGTGACGAGCTGATAGACATTAATCAAAGGCTCAATGAATATATGAGAACGGGAAAATTGCCCGATTGCTACGACAGAGCGCAGCAGATTAAGGATACAGCAGGAACACTTTCTAAGGAGCTTCTCTATATGAAGTTCTTACAGGGTATTCCCGTTGTGGGTGCAGTTGGCGGCTTCTATGATGCCATCTATATGAAGCAGATTGTGGAGTATGCGAATCTGAAGTATCAGTATAGGTTTTTGAGAGAGAAGCTGTGAGTTATGATAAGTGTTGGCTGTTATGTCAGCACTTTTTTGTTTATATGAAAAATGTTTTGAGATAGGCTTGTCAAATATCATGTAAAGTGGTAATATAACTACAAATATAATTAATTATATTTGTAGTTGATTAAAAATATATGGAGGAGAATATGAATCAGGAAGCATTATCAGAATGTGAAGAGCTTGTGATGAAGGTAATCTGGCAGAGCGAAGAAGCGCTGTCTATCCAAGAGATTACGACAAGAATTAATCAGCAGTATCAGAAGGATTGGAAGGTACAGACGGTATCGACTTTTTTAAGTCGTATGGTAAAGAAGGAATATCTAACCATGAAGCGTCAGGGCAGACTGTTCTATTATTATCCTCTTGTTTCTGAGAGTGAGTATGGTAAGAGAGAGATTACAAAGTGTGTGGAATTCTGGGGGAAGGGCAAGGTAGATACCTTATTAGCTGCTTTTACAGAGGTTCGAGAGCTTACAGAGGATGAGAAGAAGAGTATAAGGAGTATGTTGGATGCTTTGGATTAGATTGGGATTATCCTGTTTGCTTACCGTGGGTGTGGCAGGAAGTATAGCATATATTTTATTGAGGCTATATGATACATTCCGAAGAAATAGGAATCCATATGTGATTATGCAGGGACAGAAGTTAGGATTTGTGTTATATTGGCTACCATTTCCGTTTATGTTGACCTGTGTATCAAGATTACAATATGCCAGCTCGGCGTGGCTTGTTACAGGAGAATTTATTTGCGCTAGGTCATCAGCGGTTACGAGTCCGTTTATTATGCTTGGCTGTATATGGCTGGTTGGATTTGGTGCATCTATTTTGTGGATATGCTATAGACAGAGGAGATTAACTGTTACATGGAGAGGGAACGTGCCATTAGAGCAAGAGGAATTGCTTGAACTTTTCGAGGAATATAAGGAGTGTTTCGGTATTTCCAAAGTAGAGCTTTACCAGAATGATTTATTGAAATCACCTGTCACCTACGGCACATGGCGGTATAAGATTGTAGTGCCATACGCAAGGTATACGAAGAAACAGTTTCGGATGATATTAGAACATGAGATGAATCATATTCTGAGTGGTGATTTGCAGTGGAGAAAGCTGGGATTACTTACACTGATGATGCACTGGTACAATCCTATTGTATATGTGCAGTTGAAATATCTAATATTGCAACAAGAGATAGTCTGTGATATGAAGGCGGGCATGAGAAATGATTGGTATTAGGCAAAGGAATACGGTTGCTTTTTGGCAGGACTTTCAGATAATGAATTATTTAATATATCAAGTATCGCGTTATGCGAATCGAAAAAACAAGTGATGAGAAGAATCGATGCGATGGTAACAATGAGAAATGCAACAAAACCAACAGGAAAGAAGTTGGCGATGAGTTGTATTGTACTTATGATATCTGCCATGATTCCATCGGGAATGGTATCAGCAGCAAGTGCTGACTTACAGGAGAAATGGATAGTGGCAAATGAAACAGAAGAAGAGATATCAGTTTCTAACTTAGAAGACAAATCTGTGGAGCAGCATGGTACTGATGATGATGGCGTGGTTGAAGTAGAGATGAGTACTCAAAGTAATGTGAGCAGTTCAGGGAATGCTTCACATATAAATATAATAGAGGAGATTGAGGCTAGTAAGAGAATTACATGTCCACAACATTATATGACAAAAGGAGATACTATTATAGTTATGTCAGCATGTGATGATACAAGTCTATTGTATCGAATAGGAATTAAGAATTGTGATACAGGGGAAATGATTTATTTGCAAGGAAATGGTCATGTGGCAAATAGCTTTGTGATATCAAAGGCAGGCAAATATGCAGCATATATACAGAACTGTAGTACAGATACTATGGAGGTTATGGGGGCAGTGATGTATTAAATACAGATTTTAAAGGGACATTGTCCCTTTAAATTATAGATAATTTAACTACAAATGTAAAATTGAGGGGGAAAGTGTGAACAATAAAATGAAGAAAAATGGATTCAAGGTAATTATTATATTAGTAAGCATATGCTTAATAGTTGCGTGTTTGGTTATGCATAGTGTAGGACAGCAAGAAACTAAATATACACTCGCAGAGATTTTAAAATTTATGCAAGACGAGGAAGTAGTATTTGGTTTGGGATATCCTTATACTGATGATGGAGTTGGTGGAGCACCGAGATTTATGGAAATGATGCTACAAAAGTTGTTAAATGATATGGAATATCAGAAGGTTACAAAGGTGCCAGAGACTGAACCAGTATCGGATATCATATTTTATTTAAATGATGAGGAGAAAGCGAAATTGTCGACGCTATGCACTTTGAAGGCATATGGAGAAGGTGTTTTCTTGGAGTATGTAGGTGGAGCTGTAAAATATGAGGAAGATAAAATAAAGGCTGTAGTCGAGGCAATGCCGTATGTGGCTCCGATTATAGCGAATAATATGATTGTGCCGGAGCTGGAAGAAATTATCGTTTCTATGAATGTTGTTTTCGGAATAAATGAGAAGGGAATTTTATCCGATGAGATAGTGCAGGAACGAATTTCCCAGAGTAGCAAAGATAAGTGGTTTGTTTTAGAAGAATCTTTACATGATGAGCTTCTTCATAGCTTGGCGCAGGCAGAGAAAGGCGAACTGTTTGTTGGCAAAATAAAAGGAGAGTCTGTTTATTGTTGTTTTTTTGACCGGTATGCAATCATGGGCTGTGATGAGCAGGTGTACTATTATGTGCAGGGGGAAGATACAATTCCGATTGCAATGCAGTGTGACAAGGCGTACGAAGTAAACGAGACAGAGCGTACCATAGCAGATGGACAAGGAATATATACTTTTGATTTCTTGAATATGACAATTACAGAAGAAAGCAGATATGAAGTAGTCTATACTTGGGATAATTCGGTAGAGGACGCATCAGCTAAGCATGGGATGTTGGTCGAAGACTGGAATCATGATGGTAAGGATGATTGTCTCATAATTGAAACAGAAGAACTAGAAGGTTCAGAAGTAATAAAAAAGTTCGAATTGACTATGTCTGACTGTGATTCTACATATATTTTGGAAGGTTTGGATTATTATTTTATTGATATTATATCAGGCAATTTTGATAGTGATAATGATACAGAAATTTTGTTATTATTTGATACAAGATATGCTGGCGCTGAGGGATGTCTTGGTATTCAGCTATTAGATTTTGATGGGGAAAAGTATGCGAATTTGGTAGAAGATTTTTTCTCAGGAAGTAAGTATACGGTAAAGGTTAAGGCAGGTAACAATGGTGGCTACCTAATCTGTAAATCAAATGGAGAAGAGGTAAAGATAGCAAAGGATTATGTATATGAATCGGCTATTGGTATGGTAACAGGATTTTATGTATTGGATGTGTTAGAGAACGAAGGAACCAACTATATTAAAATCAAACAGTATGTGGCTGGTGAAGATATGACAGACCATGTGGGAGATATGGTTAGTATATGGGGAATTATTGATGAGAAATTGACATTAGTTTATGAAGAAGTCGAAGCAGATTCAGAAATTGAAGACACATCTTTATAACAATTGAGGTGTCTTTTGTGATAAAAAGGCATAGAACATGAGATGAATCATATCAGAAGTGGTAATTTACGGTGGAGAAAGCTCGGCATTCGGCAAAGGAATACGGTTGCTTTCTTGCAGGACTTTTTGGATAATGAATTGAATGTATTAATAGAAAATGTTGGGGAAAGAAGATTAGCATTAAAAATAATGGTGGATTATGTACAAGTTGGTAATACTTATGTAGTTTGAATACTCTATTAATGAAATTATGAGGTATGATTATGCGAAAGAAAATTGTGACATTAGTTAGTGTAGTGGTTTTTGTGGTATTGGCAGGTATTTTAATATGTAGGAGAAGTACAAATATATCTGATGTAGTAGATATGACCACAATAAGTAAAATAGTGATATACAATCCAGCTGGAGAGGTTACAATAACAAATCAGGAAAATATTGAGAAGATGGCCAATGTATTGCAATCAATGAATTTGAAAAAGAGTTTGCCCAATAATAAGGATGGATATGCCTTTGCGATAGAGATATACCATTTGGATGATGAGATGAATAGGATTGTTGTTACGTCAGAAGATATCGTAATTGATAGCAACGTTTACAAATGTGACAGAGATTATTGTGATGATATAAGAGTGGTGTATGAGGGGATGAAGATTCCCGTTGTAACAGAAGAGAAAAACTTATTGGAGTTCACAGAGAACAGAGGCTATTACTGCTTTGATACAGAGAGTGTGGGAGAGTACGATATTAAATTGGAATCTGATTATGTATGTCAGTACCAAGATAAGTGCTATGCTGCAGATTGGCAGATAAGCTTATATTCTAGAGAGGATAGAATTGCGACAGAAGCTATTTATTCAGTAAATCAAACACAGGCAGGATTTGTGGTAGAAACGGACATGTTTGAAGAGTACATGAAGGTATATACTATGGAGCAGGGTGGGATTAAGTATCCGCTGATTTTTTTCCAATATTCGTATGAGGGCGAAAATGAAGCTGTCTTGTATGAAAGGAGCTTTTATACTGTAAAGGATAATCAAGTACTCTTGTTTCATGAACTGATTGCTGAATCAAATAAGTCACCGATTGCAATGCAGTGTAATAAAGAGTACATAGTAAACGAGGAAGAGTGTACCATAGCAGATGAACAAGGAACATATACTTTTGATTTCTTGAAGTTGTTAATCACAGAAGAATGTGCTTATCCAAAGTATTTTTTATCTATCATTGAAGAGTTAGAAACTTCTCGCGATGTATATATGCAGACCATAACATCACCTATTTATACATATTGGGATGAAGGGGTAACAGGTGGTGGAAAATATGAGGATGCAAAGTTTAGTTGTTATATCGATGGTGAGACATATTCATTTGATGGTAATGATTTATTGTCGGATACAGAAAAGTGGGATTGGAATGTGATTGGAATATATCCTGATGAAATAGCGAATAAAACATATGTGGTTTTTCATCACTTCGATGTAGAATCTGAAACTATAGAAAATCCTGCTCTCATTCTGTTAGAATTTACTACAAATAATCCAAGTGAATATACCCTGTATCCATATGAAACATCAGATTTACTTTATTGGATTCATACCTGCTACCGCATAGAGAATAGTATCTATATTGCGACAGAGAATGCTCTCGTATCTATTGATTTGGATACCAAGGAGTTGAGATTTTGCGAAGAAGAGAAAAATTGTGTTAATGATTTGGTAAAAGAATTTTATGCGCAAACGTCTTATGAAATGTATCAGTTTCAAGCAACACTACAACAAGATGATACGGTAGTATACTCTGCATTTGTATCAGACGCATTTGATGATACGCCGGTAGGTTTGGTTGCTGTTGCATATGAGAAAGGAAAGCCTATTGCGTATATGATGGTAGATTTAATAGAGGAAGATACTCGCAGTAATTTGAAAATTAAATGCATATAATCATCAATAATGAAGATGTAAAGGAGGAACGTGTGTGGTAGGAGTAGAAGTAACATGGTTTGAACATAGTATTTCATTACTATTTGTGGCATTTATATGTATTGTGTTCGTTGTAATTTGTGGCAAAGAAGTAAAAGAGCATCGAGGAAAAAAGAAGGTAGAGGTTCCAGCTACACTTCTGTCAAAACATATAGAGCAAAATACAGCACAAACTATGTATAAGACTACCCGGAATTGCGAAGCTGGAGTAATGGAGATAAGACATAGTTGCAGACTATTATTTTGTATTGTGGGGGATGTGAAGAGAGAATTAGAATTTGAAGTATCGAGGGAAATGTATGATAAGGTACAAGAAAATAACCAAGGTATTTTAATATACAGGGGGCATGAACTAATATGTTTTGACGGTATTCAAAATTATGGGGGCAAGGGAGGAAAGTTTATTTCATTAGAAGAGTAAAACATAAGTTAATAATGTCATCTTTAGTTGGATTAGTAGGCTGGAAATATCCAGCCTATTTTAGTATATGGAAAAATGTGTGAAATAGGTGTTTAACCAGTAGGAAAAATGTGGTATTTTACATGATTTTGAAATAGCGTGAAAAACAGCGAAAAAGATTTTGGAAATTCGTGAAAAACCATTGCATAAAAATGTGAAATTCGTGATATAATAATGACATGGAAGAAAGGAAGTGATGGTATGCTTTTCAAGCGTAAGGTATATACGAAACTGCTAGAGTGGAAAGAAGTATCAGCAGGATCTTCTGCAGTGCTGTTGGAAGGTGCTAGACGAATTGGAAAAAGTACGATTGTTGAAGAGTTTGCAAAGCAAGAGTACGATGATTATATGATTTTGGATTTTGCAAAAGAAAATAAAGATATTAAGAATAATTTTGTAGAAAATATGGATGATCTAGATACATTTTTTCGCAATCTGTTTTTGCTTAAGGGTAGAAGTTTAAAGGGGAAAAGATGTGTATTAATATTTGATGAGGTTCAGTTATTCCCATTAGCAAGGCAAGCTATCAAATATCTTGTTGCAGATGGAAGATATGACTATATTGAAACAGGTTCATTGATTTCGATTAAGAAAAATGTAAAGGATATTCTTATCCCTTCCGAAGAATATCGAATCAAAATGTATCCCATGGATTTTGAAGAATATTTATGGGCGATGGGCGATGATATTACATATGATACAATTAGAAATGCTTATGAGAAAAGAAAACCCTTAGGTGATGCAATTCATAGAAAAATTATGAAAACATTTCGTACTTATATGGCAGTAGGGGGGATGCCGCAAGCAGTTGAAGCATTTGTTAGTGGTAAGACCTTTGCACAAATTGATTTTATTAAAAGAAATATATTGAATTTGTATGAAGAAGACTTAGCGAAATATGATGATGAGAATAGGGAAAAAGCATCGGTTGTATATAAAACCATTCCAGAGCAGTTGGAAAATAAAAATTCACATTTTAAGTTTTCGCTAGTGGATAAGAATGCTCGTTTTCAAAATTATGTTGATGCGGTAAGTTTTATAGCAGAATCCATGATAGGAAATGAATGTATTAATGTAACCGCTCCCGAAGTAGCATTAGAATTATTTTCTGATAGAAGTAATTTTAAGCTTTATATGGGTGATACAGGCTTGTTAGTGACACAGATTATGAGAAATAGAGACGAATCAGACGAGGACTTATATAAAGCATTGATTATTGATGATTTAGGAATTAATCAAGGGATGATATTGGAAAATATGGTAGCACAAATGTTACGTGCTTCAGGTCATGGATTGTATTTTCACGAGTATATGTATAAGCCAAAAGAGGTTACCAAAGAAAAGAAATATGAAATCGATTTTATGACGGTAAAAAAGAAGAAAATATGTCCGATAGAAGTAAAGTCCTCGAACTACAGGTCACATAAATCTTTTGATTATCTAGTTCAAAAATATCAAATAAAAATGGAAGATAGATATATTATCTATACAAAGGACTTGAAATATGAAGAAGGAATCACATATATACCTATTTATATGACAGCATTTATTTATGAAAAAGTCAACAAAAATCGCTAAAATTTTTCAAAAGTAGCAAAATGCACTAAAATATGTGGTTTTATGGTAGGGAAATAGTTGATAATTTATAAGAATTGCACAATAAATAGACCGTTAGAGAATAGCGGTCTATTTTTCCGTTTAAACGGAAAATCAAAACCCGATAGAGTGGGCGTATTCAGTGGACGACAAACCGTTGAATAGCTTTCTAGGGTAGTTGTTAATGAGATTTTCAATCTGCTTTATCTCTTCGCGCGTGTAGTTGCCAATATCCGCACCTTTTGGCACATACTTTCGTATCAGTTTATTTGCGTTTTCATTACTACCACGTTCCGAGGACGCGAACGCATGACAGAAATATAGCCACGTTCTACGCATTTTTGATTTGTAACTTGTTTCTATTTCTCTATGTTTTAGAAACTCTACGCCGTTATCACAAGTAATCGTTTTAAATATCTGTCTAAAACGCTTTACGCCTAGTTCACGCTCTATTCTGTTGATTTCTTTCAATACGCTATCGGCGCACTTGTTAGGGAGTAGGCGTATTATCTCAATACGGGTTAGGCGTTCTGTAAGCACGAGCAAGCAGGGCGTTGTGCCTTTCATGCCTTGTACAGTGTCCATTTCCCAGTGACCAAATACACGCCGTTTATTTACTTCTTTTGGTCTGTCCTCGATAGAGCGCGCACCAAGGTTATGCAATGACGGTCTGCGCGTTGTGGTTTCTTCTTTCTTCTTGTTTGTCTTATTATATATTAAGTCGTTTCTATCTACGTTAAGGAATACACCAGTATTTATGTAGTTATATATTGTTTGTACGCACAATGTAGGCTTGCCAGTAGTTTTTAAAGCGATATTGACCGCATAGGCAGAATAGCGCAAGTCTTTTATTAAATGTTCCATGAAACGCACTGTTTGGATATCTGAACCTATTTTTAAAGGAAGTCCTTTATTATGGCTTGCAGTTTCCTGCTTACGTTGCGCCACATCTGCGCAATAGGTGGGTATATCTTCCCATGTTGTGCCGTTGCGTAATAGGACAGTACCGCGTTTTATTTCTCTGTAAACTGTTGTGTAATGTTTCCCGATTCGCTTCGCTATCTCTTTTGGTTCTTTGCCATCTTTTAACATTGTCTCTATAATATACCGCTGATTTTCTGTTATGTATTCACTCAATTTTTTGACCTCTTTTGTGTTCGCTCGTTTTGCTTGTTTGCAGGGCAAACTGCGCAAAACGAGATAGCTTGATATTTTGTTATAGATTATATTGCTTTATCGCTTCTAGCGCTTTGTTTGCTTTCGTCCATATGCAATAAAAAGGGCATAGCTTATATATCTATACCCTTATCGCTTATTAATTTGTTTATGCTCCCTTTTAAATTTCAGTTTAGTTGCGCTTACGTCGGCATATCGCAACCACTGGTAAAATCAATTTTTCACTAAAATAATTAGGAACACCTAATTATTTCTTAACGCTCAAAATCAATTTTACTGGCGTTCCTTTGCGCTATGCCGTCTATTTTTCGAGCACCTCTCGAAAAAACGCGCTTTAATTCGTCGACTACTCACTACTTTAACTCCTTAGCCAAATCTTTATTTTAAAATATACCTCTATCACATATGGAACATAAGTGATTACTAAAATTATATCGTTGAGCATCTACCAATCTGTCACAACGTTTACATATGTAATACGCTTTATTATTTGTACACAACATATAGCTTGTTTCTGCAATCTCAAAATCGGTCACACAAGTTTCATAATATTTACAAATTAAACAGTTAGCCTTGCATTGTCTGTTTTTATTAAAAAACAATTTAATTCTTCCTAGCATAATGCAATCACACCCCCTAAAATTAAAGCATATATAAGACAAAATAAACCCATTATAAACAATGGTATTTTTACAACAAAGATAGTTGCAGTATACTGCGGTTCGCCTATGACGGCTATAAACATCATATACAATCCAATTACTGCCAATATTATATTCATCATAATTTAACACATCCCCCGCTCATTCTGTAAATTTCAACACCAAAAAACACAATAATAGCTATAAGATATAGCAACGCCATTAAATCAAAAAATAAATCAAAACGATAAAATTCGTAAGTTTCTAAAATCAACATTTCTCTCTTCCCTTTCCTTTATCTAATTTGTATGTAACGGTCTTTATAAAATTCTTTATGCTCTTTCTTATCTTTTATTTTTGGGTAAACATATTCTGCGAAATAAAAAACTAAAAAATTTAAAAATAATATTAAAATTAAAATCCAAATATCACTTGGCATTTTTCCTCTTTCCTTTCTCTTTCCGTATTTTTCCGTTTAAACGGAAAATGTTAGATATTATCTAACTCATAATATGTTACTTGCAAATGTGCTTGCGGTACTGTTATCGTTTTACAGTGTGAAATTTCACTTGCGAATTGTTCTAGAAATTCATCTTGTGTACAAAGCGTGTAATTGATAGCAGGACGTAGCACATTTTGACTTGCATAGTAACGCTTTTTGTTTTTCAGTATTCCAACACATTCTTTTGTTATATATTTCGTGATATAGCTTGATACTCTTTGTGTATCTTGTACTTGTGTAGCGGTAGAATATCCCCACGCCCAGTTACGCACGTTGTATATTGGCAGTCCGCTTTTTTTATCGAATTTACCACTAAAAGAAAATTGCAATTCATCACAATCACTTGCTATGCCATGGAAGTGGTAGTGTTTGCCGTCTGCGTGTAATTCGGGTACGAATAGATATTTCACATCGGGACATACCCTTTCGCGTAAATTATTTAAACACTTTGTAAATTTCTTTACCACTTCGTCATAATCGGAACTATCTACCTTTTTACGGTCAAATGTAAGCGTGAAAAACCAACTCCAGTCATTCGACCTTGCTATATCATATATTCTATTTTTAGTTTGATTAATGGAAATGCGCATACAGTCCTTTGCGCTTTCTTCCGTCCGATTTTCATTTTGAAAAGCCTTAGTAAATTTTTCATTTATTTTCTTTTCTTCCTGCGTTTCTGATTTTTCAAATGTTTTGGAATACATTGTTACTTGTACGCCTTTAGCGTAACCCTTGACCCTTGTGTCGTATAACATGATGTACTCCCCTTGATATAAGTTTTTCACTAACGTGAGTATAACTTATTACTACTGTCAAGTAGGAGCGGGTACATCTGCAAATGGTATTTCGCTTTGGAACTCATACAAGGACTGTTCTAGCTCTTGACAACGTTGTTGTAGGTGGTCTCTTTGACCTCTCAGCCATATAGTGTCATAGCGCAACTGTACAAGCTCATCATAAATAGCAATATCTACCCCTTGCTCTCTAAGTTTTTGACGGGTAGTATCATCTGTTTCTTTGTATTTCTTGATATATTCCATTTCTAAAGGTGTAAAATGTAATCTAGCTTTTTTCATTTCTCTTTCCCTTTCCGCATATAGCAGGGGCGCGCGCCTAAAGGCTTGTCGCGCCGCCTGCTATATGCTATGCCATTTTCTTCCTATGTCTGCGGTATTTCCTAGACGGGTTCATAATCTGACCGCTATCAGTTGTTGCGCCGACTTGCAGTTGCAGAATTTCCTCTTGCGTCAGCATATCTCCCTCTTTGCATGACTTGGAAAGATTGCCTACTGTTGCGTATGTATCATATGAATTGTAATCCTTGTTGCTGATAAACCAACCGTAACGGCGTTTAGGTGTTATCATAGTAGGGCTTGTTGCGTTTTCAAGTTCCCATGCGTCAAAGTCCTCTTGCACCTCAACACGCCATACTTTGATACAGTTGACAACAGTCTGCGTTACTTGACGCAAGAGAGCGTCTACATGACCGAATCTTTGCGCGGTGTAATACAAACCCATATGGAAGTGTCTACAAGTTAGGATAGTATTCAAAAATAGTGGGTCAATGTTTGTTTTAAATGCTCTTGAATTTAGCTGAACGCTGAATTCATCGCCAAGCACAAGCGTGATTGTCAATGTGTCGTGTTCGTCATCATATTCGGTTATGCTTTCCGCAATCTGTACTAATTGCATAAGGCTAATAAAGCGTTCATATGGTACGCCTTGCAATTCTACGTTTGAAATGATACGGACTTTTTGAGTTACCCACTTCTTACGACGCGGACACCACACCATTTTATCATTATGTTTGTTGTATGCTTTGATAACCTTATGTACGGCGGTTAAAGTCTTGCCCTTACCAAACAAGCCAATAATACCAATGATGAAACCGTAATCAGCATTACGCCATTTCTTATGTATGATATAGTCATACAAATCCACTACGGCATAATAGCAGGCTTTAAATGGATGAAAGCAGATAACGCGCACAGTTACCGAAAAACAACAAAGCACGATTAATGCTATTAAGAATAATGTTACCAATTACATACCCCCTGCTCTCAATGTGTTAGAGATTATACTTGCAATACATTCCAGTCCAAGACATAAAGCGAATATTGCTAGGACAGTAGCAGGAGTGAATATGTTTGAATTTTCCCCTAATACAAATGTTATAAATTCATTCATTACTTTTTCCCCTCTCTTTTCATTGGCATATAAGGCACTTCTTTTTTAGTTGCCTTTTGAACAGACCATTTCACGCTCTTACAAACATATATTCCTAAGATGATAACCGCAAGCATATTAAAGCCGTTATTTATAACATTTGTTTGCTCTTGAATAAGGTCGTTATGCTCTTGCATTAACGTTTCAATGCTTTCCAAATAGCCTTGATAATATTCTCCGTCAATAGTAGCGTTATTATCACTGCTTTCAGTTCCTCTTCCGTCAGACTCTCCAGTTTCGCTTTCAGATTCGCTTTGCGTGGCGCACTCCGTTTCTGTCGTTTCTTCCGTTTCGACTTCGGTTGTGGTTTCTTCTAGAATAGATTCGGGTTCTGTTTCGCTTGCTTCTGTAGCTTCTGTTGTTTCTTCCGCTTCTGTAGTAGCTTCTGATTCAATAATAGACTCGGGTTCTGTTTCGCTTGCTTCTGTAACTTCTTCCGATTCTGTAGCTATTTCAGAATCAATAATTGATTCAGTTTCTATTACGGTTAATTCTGTCATTTCTTCTGTTTCTTCGACAGTTTCAACAATTGTATTTGTTTCATTTTCCATGTTTAAAAATCCTTTCTTTTGTGCTATAGTGATAAATGATAAAATTTCCGTTTAAACGGAAAAAGGAGAGTGTAATATAATGGATATATTAGAGCAAATAATAAGTGGCGGAATTATTACTATAATTGCTTACTTAGTAATATCATTATTTATAGTATGGTTATTTATAAGTTCAGCCGTTAAAAATGGAGTGTATGAAGCACTTATTAAATACGACAAAGAAAAGAACAACCAAAGCAATAATAATGAATAATTACTTTGATGAACCATAAAATAGTAGTAATAACAAATAGCCACATACACAAAACGCCAACACTTCCAAAAGCGATATTGTGTAACCGCACACATCAATACTCAATTTAAAAATACTAATACAAGTATCAATTATAATTTTTATATTATCCATATCTACCTACCTATAAATCTGAGGAATATACAAGCCAATAGTGAACCGCAAATTAAAACAGTTATTTCCGCAGGTAAAAAACTAAATACATTAGCAAACAACGTTGGAAATTGTCCTAATGTAGAAATAATGTTTTTCAACATATCGTAAAATTTTGTTAATGCCTTTAAAAGTGACTCCTCATCGTAATATGATGTATAGTCAAGGTCATCCACTGGGGTAGTAATAACCGTTGTAGATGTTGTATCCGCATCGGGTTCTACTACTTCGGGGTCAGTCAATGTTTCATCTAATTCATAATCTACTGGTAAGCTGACACCGCTTGTAATTTCGGGTACATACTCGTCATACTCAGAATCAGCATTGCCATAATCGCTTATCAATTCATTATTAAATTTGTAAATTCTAGAGCGAGATAAAACACCGTCAACAGTTCCATAAGCTTGCACATAAATATAATTAATATCTAAACCATGTCCGTTTTCAACACCGTTTGCTTGTCTTGCTAATTCAACAAGATTATTTTGCTGCAACAAATATGCACAATCTGATTTATTAACATCGCTAACAGTAATATGCGTATACGTTCCGCTTGTCGCCCACATACTATCGTAAAATGTGCCGTATATATCAAATTTCAAATATGCATCATCTACACTTCGATTATTAGTCCAGTGAAATTGAATTCCTGCTTCGCTAGGGGATATAAAATTCCATGCACCAGTAAGGTCTTTTTTTATAGTGTATTTCAAATTATATTCAGCGGAAATTTGCGCAAAATCTAAAGCTGAATTATATATGTAAGTCGGTTGAGTTTCTTCATTTTCTGTATCTTTTAATAATTCGCCGTTGATGTACATATCAAATATTTCTGACCATATTGTTGATGTGTATTCGCCATAGTTGTAAATGTAGTCGACAGCGTCGGCAGTATGTTGGAAATATCGTGTAGTGGTGTAGTAGCCGTTTATAGTTTCTGCAATTCTATAAATGCCGTAATAATTATCGCCCGATTCTTTACTACTAATATCAGATAGATAGTATGATGCAAAAAGAGTGCCATCAACAGTAACGGTAAGCGTTTCGGTTTTGTCATAATTAGTAAAGAGTGCGTAATATTCGCTATAATTTACTTCATCTAAAGTATAATCAATTCGCGCTACCTCAAACGGAACAGTACAAGAAAATACTGTTGTTTCTGTAGTGGTGGCATTGCTTGAACTGTCTACTTCTGTTTCTGATACGGTAAACGTTTCAGAAGAATCATAATTATCTTGTGTTAAATCAATCGATCCTGCGTTCCAGTCAGTTGTTAAGTTACTGCTGAAAGTGTAGTAATACGTTCCGTACGGTGTGATTGTTTCGCCGTTACGACAAAAGAATGTACCGTCGAAAAGTTCACTGTAATATACACCATCTTCCTCAGTAGCACTAAATTTCTGAGTAGCACCGCTACTAACAGAAGTTATAGAGTAACTGAAATCCTCGTTTGACAACAAGTAAATAATACCTCTGTACACCGTATTTGTATTGCCAACAGACTGTTCAAAAAAATAACCTCTTACATTAAAGTTACCAGTTCCCGTTACGCTTACATCGTATCTATGGTCAGCAACGTTAGATTCATCATAATTTGATGTAAAACCAGTCCTAAAATCAACGGTTCTTGTTTCTTCCGCGTGAACTACTAAATTACCGAATAAAAATGCGCAAATCAGTAACGAAATTAATATGGATATACCAACTGTTACAAGTATTTCTTTTAATTCTGCTTTGAATAATGCCCGTTGGCATTCTTTTTCAAGGTTTCGTTGTTTTGTTGTATATTTTCCGTTTAAACGGAAAAAGTCTTTTATCTTTTCTTTCACTTTATACTCCTTTCCTTATTAAAGTTAAAAGGCAAGGGAACATTTCCCCTGCCTTTCCCCTTTTACATAAACTGTTTTTACTTACCGCCTGCCGCGCCCTTTGCTTTACGGAAAATACCGAAGCCTACACCGACAAGTCCTGCTACTAAAAAGATGTTAATTGGGAACACTGTAAATAATGTCAATAAAGACTTTACAAGTTCAATCAACATATTGACTACTGTCATATCAATAGCAGAAGCTGTTGTTTCTGTTGCTAGTAATCCTAACATATGCTTTTCCCCTTTCTACATTAATTATTTATCATAAGACTTCTCCCACAAGTCGAATGATTAAAGTTATTGAATACCGTTAGGTATTCAGCGTATCAGTCAGTCGCACTAAGCGCGGACTGCGTTTACTCTTGTCCTTGCTAAGTGCTTTGTGCCAGCCTAGACGCTAGGCGGTTAATTAGTAAGGAAAGAGTGGGAGAGAGACACAAGCCGTAAGTGTGTCTAATGAAGAAACTCTCCCGAACGTTATAATCTTTGTGTGGGTATCTATCCGAACCGCTCCTCGCTCTCGGATTTGGTTCATATTGGAATGATACCGTTTTCCGTTTAAACGGAAAATTCTATATTGAGGTCAAAGGGGCGCGGACTGTCTACCAACGCCCCAATGAGTAAGTAAGGCTATTTTGTAGCGGTTGCCCCTGCGCCTGCGTTCTGAGGGTGTTCGCGTAATACGCGTGTAAATTTGTATGAAACTGTCTCGTATGTATCATCATATGTTGCCTCGAGGTCATACACGCCGTTTGGCTTTACGATTTCTGCAACATCATCATTACACTTTACCATGCCGACAGTAGAGCCAATCATTACGCCTAATTTCCAGTAAGTTGCTTTGCCATCCTTGCTCTTGCTTGAATCGTCAATTGTTAATACTCTTACGTTTTCTACTTTGTTGTTTGTAATCTTCATCTTGTTTTATACTCCTTTTCTTCTCTTGGCTTATAGCCGTTCCTCTTGTGGCTTGCGCCTTATTGATAGTGATTATGTTAATTATTATTTATCTGTAGGAGTGGTATTTTACCACTCCACACAAACCCTAACTTTGCACGCTTTATGTTCCTTAAAAGCGTTGTTTACGAGATTAAAAAGTGTGTCGCTTTCGCCCTCGAATGTCTCAAAGTCTGCAAATGTCATTAGGTCATTGACATTCAATTCCTTTGCGTTTACATCAATGATGTTTTCGTCCTGCTCGGTTTCGTCTGTCTGTCCTGCGTCAGCGGTTTCGCCCTCGATTTCAAGCGGTTCGCGGTTGTTAAGCTCTTTCACAATCTTTTTAATTTCCGCTACAGTCATCTTTGGCGTGATGTGTTCGGCGATTTGTTCATTCGTTAAACGCATGATATTGACTAACTGCGTCTGACTGTAATCTTTATACTTTGCGTCAATCTTGAAATTACCGTTTTCATCTTCATCGCCAAAGCGGTTTACGAGGTCTACAAGGGCGTAGGCTTGCGACTTCTTGAAGCCAAAACGAGCTTTTGCGAACTCTTCAAAGTTCATGTTGGTTTCTAATGCTTGCCAACGGTTGCCACAGTAGAGCCAAGCCATTTCACAAGCTACTTGAATAAATGCTTTTTCTGCCTTGCCAAGCTCGGATACAACGCGTTTTGCGTGTTTGTCTGCCTCTTTGATTTCGTCTACTGTAAAACCAAGCAGTGTTTCATCTTTTGCAGTAGCAGGGGGAAGTGTTTCCACTTCTACCCCTTTTACTTCTGCGGGTTCATCGGGAGATGAAACGTTATTTGAGTTTTTTATTTCTTCCGCAACTACTGGCGGATTGATAGCGGTTTCTATATCGTTAGTTTTCTTCTTTGCCATTGTCAAATTCTCCTATCAAAAATTTTAAAAATTTATCATTGTAGTAGTTATCTAATTCAGATGTCAACAAATCGAATATGTCTTTATTGATAAAACCTAAAGCAAGAAATAATTCAATTCGTGCCATTGCTTTGTCGTACATTGTACGAGCGTGTGCAAGCTCTTTTCTTTCAAAACAACTTGTAATCTGTCCTAAATCCAAGCAAAGCTCATTGAAGAAGTTAAAATATAATTCAATAAAATTTCTGAAAAACATTAGAAATCCTCCTCAATCTCAATTAAAAACATTTCTTTGTAAATGGTAGAGTACTGATATACAATTAGAATCATATCGCCATTGATGTTGTTATCTACTACTAACTGCGGTTTGAGATTGGCATTATGTGAAATTGTCTTACTGATAAAGTCAAGTACTTCACTGTCATTGTTAAAAAATTCTACGTGCATTCCATTATGCGTAACGGTAATCGGTGTGTTAAAAACTGTCATTAAACTCTTCATTTTTTCTTCTCTCTTTCCTTTCCGTTTAAACGGAAAAACCTTTGTATTTTGGCACTTTTTAGTGCGATTTCTTATTACTCTTTTATTATAGATTTTTCAGACAGCATTTATTTAATGATATATTCTTGACAAGTCCGTGGTAGAAAGACTATACTAAGAAAATAATGTAATAAAATATAAAGACTATGACGAAGACAGTACATATCTTTGGAAATTCCCAGCGAGTCGGAGATGGTGAGAGCCGATAAGAGTAGGAAGATATGGAATATCACTTCTGAGTTGCAGTGCTGAAAAGATTGTTTTTGCGATATATTTTGAGAACAGTAAGTGCTGACGTAGCTTCTACGTTACAGGAGAGCATATTAAATCGTTTAATCGATGCGTATGACGTAATGGTGGTTGTGAAACTTTATGGCTTTCGTCCTTTACGGGCGGAAGCTTTTTGTTTTCTAAGGGGGTAAATAATTGTCAGACTTTATAGAAGGCATAATAGAGATAATTATTGATATTATTGATGTAGTAGTGACATCGAAAAAGGAAAAGAAAGATAAAAAGGATAAATAATTTTAGGAGGTAGAACATGTATAACAAAGTATCGACTAATATGAACTTCGTTGAAAGAGAAAAAGAAGTTGAGAAGTTCTGGAAAGACAATGACATTTTTAGAAAGAGTATGGAGAATCGTAAGGAAGGTGAGACCTATACATTCTATGATGGACCACCAACAGCTAATGGTAAGCCACATATTGGACACGTATTAACTCGTGTTATTAAGGATATGATTCCTCGTTACAGAACTATGAAGGGCTACATGGTTCCTCGTAAGGCTGGATGGGATACACACGGTCTTCCTGTAGAGCTTGAGGTAGAGAAGTTACTTGGCCTTAACGGTAAGGAGCAGATTGAAGAGTATGGTATGGAGCCATTTATCTGTAAGTGTAAAGAGTCTGTATGGAAGTACAAGGGCATGTGGGAGGATTTCTCAGGAACAGTTGGTTTCTGGGCTGATATGGATGACCCATATGTAACCTATGATGATAACTTTATCGAGTCTGAGTGGTGGGCTTTAAAGGAAATCTGGAATAAGAACTTATTATACAAGGGCTTCAAGATTGTTCCTTATTGTCCTCGTTGTGGTACTCCACTTTCAACAGCTGAGGTTTCACAGGGCTATAAGACCGTTAAGGAGCGTTCCGCAGTAGTTCGTTTCAAGGTTGTAGGTGAGGATGCTTATTTCTTAGCATGGACAACAACACCTTGGACATTACCATCAAACGTTGCTCTTTGTATGAATCCTGAGGAGACATACTGCAAGGTTAAGGCTGCTGATGGCTATACTTACTATATGGCACAGGCACTTCTTGACAATGTACTTGGTAAGCTTGCAGATGAAGAGAATGGTGTTAAGGCATACGAAGTATTAGAGACTTACAAGGGTAAGGATTTAGAGTATAAGGAATATGAGTCATTATTCCCATGGGCAACAGAGGTTGCTGCAAAGCAGGGTAAGAAGGCACACTTCGTAACATGTGATAACTACGTTACTATGTCAGATGGTACAGGTATCGTTCATATCGCACCTGCATTTGGTGAGGACGATGCGAACGTTGGTCGTAAGTATGATCTTCCATTTGTACAGTTCGTAAATGGTAAGGGTGAGATGACAGAAGAGACTGCTTATGCAGGCACTTTTGTTAAGAATGCAGACCCTGCTATTTTGAAGGATTTAGAGGCAGAGGGCAAGTTATTCGATGCACCTAAGTTTGAGCATGAGTATCCACACTGCTGGAGATGTGATACTCCATTGATTTACTATGCACGTGAGTCTTGGTACATCAAGGAGACAGCAGTTAAGGATGATTTGATTCGTAACAATAACACAGTTAACTGGATTCCTGAGTCAATTGGTAAGGGACGTTTTGGTAACTGGCTTGAGAATATTCAGGACTGGGCTATCTCTCGTAACCGTTACTGGGGAACTCCTTTAAATATCTGGGAGTGTGAATGCGGACATCAGGAGTGTATCGGAAGCCGTGCTGAGCTTGCTGAGAAGACAGGAAACCCTGAGTCAGCTAAGGTAGAGCTTCACAGACCATACATTGATGAAGTGACATATCCATGTCCTAAGTGTGGTAAGACTATGCGTCGTGTACCAGAGGTTCTTGATTGCTGGTTCGACTCAGGAGCTATGCCATTTGCACAGCATCATTATCCATTTGA
>JAFUKJ010000004.1 GCA_017467805.1 Lachnospiraceae bacterium | reverse complement strand
TCAGCATACTTGATACCCTTGCCCTTATATGGCTCAGGTCTTCTCTTATCTCTGATTTCAGCTGCGAATTGGCCAACTTTTCTTTATCAATACCCTTAACGATGATGATGTTCTGTCCTTCAAGTACAGTCTCAACGACTTCTGGGTCAATCATCTCTACAGGATGTGAATATCCTAAAGATAATGTTAATGTCTTTCCAGCCTTAGCTGCTCTGTAACCAACACCGTTTACTTCAAGCTTCTTCTCGTAGCCTGATGTAACACCTACTACCATATTGTTGATTAATGTTCTTGTAAGACCATGTAAAGACTTCATCTTCTTTAAGTCGTTTGGTCTTGTTACTGTAATTTCTGAACCCTCTACCTTGATTTCCATCTCAGCAGGTAATACTCTCTCAAGTGTTCCCTTAGGACCCTTTACAGTCACTTTGTTATTTTCTGCAACTTCTACAGTTACGCCTGCAGGAATCGCGATTGGCATTCTTCCTATACGTGACATGCCCGTACCTCCTATTATTTGAAATAATGGTTAGGTTGTGTTATTGAAGTGATTCGTTAGGTAATTATCTTACCAAACGAATGCTAATACTTCGCCACCAACCTGAAGTTTTCTAGCTTCTTTATCTGTGATAACACCATGGTTTGTAGAAATGATAGCAATACCAAGTCCACCAAGAACCTTTGGTAATTCATCCTTACCAGCGTAAATACGAAGACCTGGCTTAGAGATTCTCTTAATGCCTGTGATAATCTTCTCATTCTTATCAGCACCGTACTTCAATGTGATATGAATTGTCTTGAAAACACCATCTTCGATTACTTCGAATTTCTTAATATATCCTTCATCTAAAAGAATCTGTGCAATTGCTAATTTCATCTTTGATGCAGGAACATCTACTGTATCGTGCTTTGCAGTATTCGCATTACGAATTCTTGTAAGCATATCTGCAATTGGATCACTCATTGTCATTTCAGTTTTTCCTCCTTATGGATTTATGTGACACAAAGTTTGTTGTTCGCTCGCTCAAGCAAGCTGAGCGAAACAAACTTATTTAATACTTAATATTGTACACATAACATGTACTTGTTCTTACCAGCTAGCTTTCTTAACGCCTGGAATCTGACCCTTGTATGCTAACTCACGGAAGCAGATTCTGCAAATTCCATATTTTCTTAAGTAAGCATGTGGACGGCCACAAATTTTGCAACGATTGTACTCCTGAGTAGAGAACTTAGGCTTACGCTGCTGTTTGATTTTCATCGATGTTTTAGCCATGCGAATTTACCTCCTTAATTATTTAGCGAAAGGCATGTTGAACTGTGTTAACAATTCACGTGCTTCTTCATCTGTGTTAGCAGTTGTAACGAAGATAATATCCATACCTCTTACCTTGTCAACCTTATCATACTCGATTTCAGGGAAGATAAGCTGCTCCTTGATACCAAGTGCATAGTTTCCTCTTCCGTCGAATGCGTTAGGATTAACACCTCTAAAGTCACGTACACGAGGTAATGCAAGGTTTACAAGACGATCAAGGAACTCATACATCTTCTCTCCACGAAGAGTAACCTTACATCCGATTGCCATACCCTCACGAATCTTGAAGTTAGCAACGGCCTTCTTAGCCTTTGTTGTAACAACCTTCTGACCTGTAATAGTCTCAAGATCATTAACGGCTGACTCTAATGACTTCGCATTATCCTTAGCCTCACCTACGCCCATGTTGATAACAATCTTATCGAGCTTAGGTACTTCCATGACATTTTTATATCCAAACTTCTTGATCATAGCGTCTACGATCTCGTTTTTATACATTTCTTTAAGTCTACTCACCTGTCTAGACCTCCTTCCTTAGAATTAATCAATCACTTCACCTGTTGCCTTAGCGAAACGTACTTTCTTATCTCCATCCATCTTAAATCCGACTCTGGTAGCTTTTCCCTTGTGAACGTACATTACGTTAGAACTATCAATAGGAGCTTCTTTCTGAATAATTCCACCATTCTGGTTTGCAGCAGAAGGTTTAGCGTGCTTTGTAACCATATTTACGCCTTCAACTAATACCTTGTTGTTCTTTGTATCTACGGATAACACTTTGCCTTCTTTATCTTTATCCTTACCAGCGATAACCTTTACAGTATCGCCCTTCTTAATTTTTAACATTCAAGACACCTCCTTATAATACTTCTGGAGCTAAGGAAACGATCTTCATAAACTGTTTCTCACGAAGCTCTCTTGCTACCGGTCCAAAAATACGAGTTCCTCTTGGAGTCTTGTCATCTTTAATGATAACGGCAGCGTTCTCATCAAATTTAATATAAGAACCGTCTTTACGACGTGCGCCCTTTACGGAACGTACAACTACAGCTTTTACTACATCGCCTTTTTTTACAACGCCGCCTGGTGTTGCATCTTTAACGCTAGCAACGATTACATCGCCAATATTTGCATATCTTCTTGTAGAACCGCCCATAACTCTGATGCAAAGTAACTCTTTAGCACCAGTATTATCAGCGACTTTAAGTCTGCTTTCCTGTTGTATCATGCTAAATCTCCTTCCAAATCACATTTTGTGATTTTAATTACTATATACGTAATCTAAAATACTATTTTACTCTTTCGATAATTTCAACAAGTCTCCATCTCTTATCCTTTGATAAAGGTCTTGTCTCCATTACTTTAACTGTATCGCCAATGTTGCACTCATTGTTTTCATCATGTGCCTTTAATTTGTAAGTTCTCTTAACGATCTTGTTGTAAAGAGGATGCTTTACATGATCTTCAACAGCAACTACGATAGTCTTCTGCATCTTATTGCTAACAACTTTGCCTGTACGTGTTTTTCTTAAATTTCTTTCCACGATCATTCTCCTCCTACTTAGTTCTTATTAGCAGCCATAACAGTCTGAATTCTAGCGATATTCTTTCTTACCTCTTTAATTCTTGCTGTATTATCTAACTGGTTAGTTGCATTCTGAAATCTCAAATTGAAAAGTTCTTTCTTTGCAGCCACTAATTCCTGAGATAAATCTGCAGCTGATTTTGCTCTTAAATCTTCTACATACTTATTAGTTTTCATTTACTGCACCGCCTTCCAAATCTGCCTTTGAAACGATCTTACACTTACAAGGAAGCTTGTGTGTTGCAAGACGTAACGCTTCTCTAGCTACATCTTCAGCTACTCCGCTGATTTCGAACATAACACGGCCTGGCTTAACTACTGCTACCCAGTACTCAAGTGTTCCCTTACCTGAACCCATACGTGTTTCTGCTGGTTTTGCTGTTACTGGTTTATCTGGGAAGATCTTGATCCAAACCTTACCACCACGCTTAATATGACGTGTCATAGCGATACGGGCTGCTTCGATCTGGTTTGACCTAATCCAGCAAGGCTCCATTGCTACAATACCGTACTCACCGTAAGTAATTGTATTACCTCTCTGTGCTTTACCTGTCATTGTACCACGGAACTGTTTACGACGTTTTACTCTCTTTGGCATTAACATTATTTATCGCTCCCTTCCTTGTTTCCTTTAGTAGGAAGTACTTCGCCCTTGTAGATCCATACCTTTACGCCTAACTTACCGTAAGTTGTATCTGCTTCTGCGAATCCATAATCAATATCTGCTCTAAGTGTCTGAAGAGGAATTGTACCCTCGCTGTAGAACTCTGTACGAGCCATTTCTGCTCCACCAAGACGTCCTGAAACAGCAGTCTTAATTCCAAGTGCTCCAGCCTTCATAGTTCTACCCATGCAAGACTTCATAGCTCTTCTGAAAGCTACACGGTTCTCAAGCTGTAATGCAATATTCTCAGCTACTAACTGTGCATCTCTGTCTGGTCTCTTAATCTCCTTGATATCAACAAGAACATTCTTTCCTGTTAACTTCTGAAGCTCTTTCTTTGTTACCTCGATCTCAGCACCGCCCTTACCGATAACTACGCCTGGCTTAGCTGTGAAAACGATAACCTTTACTCTATCAGATGCTCTTTCGATTTCAATCTTAGATACACCTGCATTATATAATTTCTTCTTTAAGTACTTTCTGATGTTGTAGTCTTCTACTAAATAATCAGCGAACTCAGCATCAGCATACCATTTAGAATCCCAATCTTTAATAACGCCGACTCTTATGCCGTGAGGATTAACTTTCTGTCCCATCTTCTTCCTCCTATCTCTCGTCAAGCACGATTGTGATATGGCTCATTCTCTTCTCGATTCTATAAGCTCTACCCTGTGCTCTTGGTCTTACTCTCTTCATTGTAGGTCCCTTATCTGCATAACATGCTGCAATATAAAGGTTTTCTGCATTCATACCATTGTTATTCTCAGCATTTGCAATAGCTGACTCAAGTAACTTCTTGATAATGCTTGAAGCATATCTTGGGTTGTACTGTAAAAGTGCTAATGCGCTCTGAACATCTTTACCTCTGATGGCATCCAATACAAAGCAAGCTTTCTGAACAGATACTCTAGCGTAAGAGAGCTTTGCTGATGGTCTGGTGTCTCTATTTTCTAAATTTCTTTTTCTTTTATAACTAGTTCTGCTGTATTTCTTCTTTTCAGCCATGGTTGAACCTCCTTTCAAATTATCTAACTCTTGACTTCTTCTCGTCTTTACCATGTCCTCTATAAGTTCTGGTTGCAACGAATTCACCAAGCTTGTGTCCAACCATATCTTCTGTTACATATACAGGCACATGTTTTCTTCCGTCATGAACTGCAATTGTATGACCAACGAATGCTGGGAAAATTGTAGAACGACGTGACCATGTCTTAATTACTGATTTATTACCAGCCGCATTCATAGCATCTACTTTCTTAAGTAAGCTTGCATCTGCGAATGGACCCTTTTTTAATGATCTAGCCATTAGGTTTGTTCCTCCTTATTATCGATAACTGTTTTATCAAATAATCAATGCTTATTTGATTGCCGAAGCGATTATTTAATCGCTTTTCCATCTCTTCTTCTTACGATTAACTTGTTAGAAGCCTTCTTGCTCTTTCTTGTCTTAAGACCAAGTGCTGGCTTGCCCCATGGTGTAGATGGGCCTGGACGACCGATACCAGTCTTACCTTCACCACCACCGTGTGGATGGTCATTAGGGTTCATAACAGAACCACGAACTGTAGGTCTGATACCCATGTGACGCTTACGACCAGCTTTACCGATATTGATAAGGTTGTGATCACCGTTTCCTACAACACCGATTGATGCTCTACATACGATTGGAACCATTCTCATCTCGCCTGAAGGTAATCTAAGTGTTGCATATTTTCCTTCTTTCGCCATTAACTGTGCGCTGTTACCTGCAGAACGTACTAACTGTCCGCCCTTACCAGGATATAATTCAACGTTGTGTACCATTGTACCAACTGGAATCTCAGAAAGTGGTAAGCAGTTACCAACTCTTACTTCTGCCTCTGGTCCGTTCATAACCTTCATTCCATCTGTTAAACCTTCTGGAGCAAGGATATATGCCTTCTGACCATCTTCGTAGCAGATTAAAGCGATATTTGCTGTTCTGTTTGGATCGTACTCGATACCGATAACCTTTGCAGCGATACCATCTTTATTTCTCTTGAAGTCGATAATTCTGTATTTCTGTCTATGTCCACCACCGTGGTGTCTAACTGTAATCTTACCCTGATTGTTACGACCTGCGTTCTTCTTCTGTGATGTACAAAGAGACTTTTCAGGAGTTGTCTTTGTAATCTCTGAGAAATCTGAACCAGTCATATTTCTTCTGGAAGGTGTATATGGGTTATATGTCTTAATTCCCATTGTTATATCTCCTTTTCTATTTTATTATCACACTTGTCTGTGTATAGTTACTTCGCCGCTAGCGGCTACTTCTTACAGTCCTGAGAAAATCTCAATATCCTTGCTATCCTCTGTTAACTGTACGATTGCTTTCTTAGTCTTAGCTGTCTGGCCTGTTACAGCACCACGTCTCTTGTTCTTGCCGTCCATGTTCATTGTGTTAACTTTCTTAACCTTTGTACCTTCGAACATCTTCTCAACAGCTTCCTTAATCTGAGACTTGTTAGCCTCTGTATGAACTAAGAATGTATACTTCTTCTCGCCCATTCCAGCCATACTCTTCTCAGTGATAACTGGTTTGAGGATTACATCATAATACTTAATATCTGCCATTATGCGTACACCTCCTCGATAGTCTTAACAGCATCCTTTGTAAGAACTACTGTGCCACCCTTCATAACGTCATAAACATTAATTGTATTTGTTAATGCTGTCTGTACGTTTGGAAGATTCTTTGCTGACTTAACAACCTTCTCATCGTTCTCGTTAAGAACAACATAAGCCTTTGTAAGCTGTAAGTTCTCCATAACCTTAACGAACTGCTTTGTCTTAATCTCATCAAACTTTAACTCGTCGATAACGATTAACTTATTCTCCTGAACTCTGCTTGTTAAAGCGGACTTGAGAGCTGCTCTCTTCTCCTTCTTATTAAGCTTGAAAGAATAATCTCTTGGAACTGGAGCGAATACAACACCGCCTCCTGTCCACTGTGGAGCTCTTGTAGAACCCTGTCTTGCATGACCAGTTCCCTTCTGTCTCCAAGGTTTTCTTCCGCCACCAGATACTTCAGAACGTGTCTTAGCCTTCTGTGTACCCTGACGATTGTTTGCAAGCTGCTGTACTACTGCCATGTGTACTAAGTGCTCATTCACTTCTACACCAAAGACAGCGTCGCTTAAGTTGATCTTCTCAACTTCCTTGCCTTCCATATTATAAACAGATACTTGTGCCATCTGATTGGTCCTCCTTTCGTCCTAATTAAGCATTAACCTTAACGGTTTCTTTGATTGTTACTAAAGCTTTCTTAGGTCCTGGTACTGCACCTTTAACCAAAAGTAAGTTCTTCTCTGCGTCTACTCTTACAACCTCAAGATTCTGAACTGTTACCTTTACGCAACCCATATGACCTGGCATGCCCTTACCCTTGAATACTCTACTTGGTGAAGAACAAGCGCCGTTTGAACCCTGATGACGGTGGAACTTAGAACCATGTGCCATAGGTCCTCTGTGCTGACCATGTCTCTTAATTGCGCCCTGGAATCCTTTTCCCTTAGAAATTGCAGATGCGTCTACTTTATCTCCAGCTGCAAAAATATCAGCCTTGATCTCTGTTCCTAATGCATACTCTTCTGCATTCTCAAACTTAAACTCTCTTAAATATCTCTTTGAAGAAACTCCAGCCTTCTCGAAGTGTCCCTTCAAAGCCTTGTTAACACCATGTCTGTGGATAACTTCCTTCTTTCCACCCTTATCCTTGTTAACAATCTTATCCTTCTTGTCTACAAAACCAACCTGAACAGCTTTGTATCCATCATTCTCCTCTGTCTTAACCTGAGTTACTACACAAGGACCTGCCTGAAGAACAGTTACAGGAATTAATGTACCGTCTTCATTGAAGATTTGAGTCATTCCGACTTTTGTAGCTAATATAGCCTTTTTCATTCTTTTTACCTCCATTATATTTTCTACTACAGCGGCCTAGTCGCAAGGACTATGCATACTAGCTAGTAGAGGTTTACTTGTTAAAACATCGAATCTTACTTATTCTTCATCTTGATGTCGATGTGAACACCAGCTGGCATCTCTAATCTCTGTAATGCATCTACAGTCTTAGGATTTGGTGTGATGATGTCGATGAGTCTCTTATGAGTTCTCTGCTCGAACTGCTCTCTTGAATCCTTGTACTTGTGTACCGCTCTCAAGATAGTAACAACTTCCTTCTTTGTAGGAAGAGGTACTGGTCCACTTACCTGTGATCCGTTCTTCTTAACTGTTTCGATGATTTTTTTAGCAGATGCATCAACCAACTGATGATCATAAGCCTTTAATGTAATTCTCATTACCTGACTTGCCATAAAAAAAGTCGCCTCCTTTTCGCACTTTTCATTTCTAAGTACGACAAGCGGTGACTGTACACTCTCCCGTGTGTGTCATGCATACAACACCAAGGCAAGGACACAGTCCCATCCCTATTGTCTGCATTCCATTCACGTCGTTTCTACAATATGTAGACTTTTTGCTTTGTACAGTGACTTGTCGCCAGTTTCCTAACTTGACATTCGCTCCGCGGAAAACCTACCATAATGGTAGCAACCTCACGTTTCATCGCTATCATGCCACAGCAATTAGTAGTATATCTTATAGTGGTATTATTTGCAAGATATTTTTATGTTTTTTTTTAGATACAATCGTAACCACTATTTGCTACATTATCCTTGTCTATTTTAATAGGAAATAAGCGCTTCTGTCAAGAAAATCCTTTCCTATCACTTCCGATGATGTTATAATGCTTTCATATTATAATATAGAAGCTATTCAAAGGAGATTGTTATGTGGTTAGCTGATAATTGGAAAGATTATGAAGTAATAGATACCTCAAGCGGTGAGAAATTAGAGCGTTGGGGAGATTACCTTTTGGTAAGACCAGACCCGCAGGTTATTTGGAATACACCTAAGACTGCTGCTGGCTGGCGTAAGAAAAACGGTCATTATCACAGAAGTGCCAAAGGCGGTGGTGAATGGGAGTTCTTTAATCTGCCACAGGAATGGAGCATTCATTATAGAGAGCTTACCTTTAACTTAAAGCCATTCAGCTTTAAGCATACGGGACTTTTCCCAGAGCAGGCTACTAACTGGGACTGGTTCTCTGAGTTGATTCGCAATGCAGGACGTCCTGTTAAGGTATTAAATCTTTTTGCCTATACAGGCGGTGCAACCTTAAGTGCTGCAAAGGCTGGCGCTGCGGTTACACATGTAGATGCATCTAAGGGTATGGTAGCATGGGCAAAGGAGAATGCTGTTTCCTCTGGTTTGCAGGATGCGCCTATTCGTTGGCTTGTAGATGACTGCGTTAAGTTCGTTGAGCGCGAAATCAGACGTGGCAATAAATATGATGCTATTATCATGGACCCTCCTTCTTATGGAAGAGGACCAAAGGGTGAGATTTGGAAGATTGAAGAAGCGATTTTCCCATTCGTAGAATTGACAACTCAGATTCTGTCTGATGATCCGTTATTCTTTCTTATCAACTCTTACACTACAGGCTTACAGCCTGCTGTATTAACTTATATGATGCAGACTGCCATCGTACCAAAGTTCGGCGGTAAGGTTGAAGCATCTGAAATCGGACTTCCCGTTTCTGGCAATGGACTGGTTCTTCCTTGCGGTGCAAGTGGTCGTTGGACAAAATAAAAAGACTGTCGTACATACCTTTCGGTATATACGACAGTTTTCTTTTAATAATAAGAATATGTACCCATTTCAGATGCTACTGCTGCAAAGAAAGCAAAAAATACAATCATCACAATAATACTAAGCACGATTGAAATTAGCATCCATACCAATTCTGCCTTAAAAATATTAGACTTACTCTTCTTGCCATCACCAAATGCCCATACAAACATCATTACCAAACCAACAATTGGAATACACATGATGAGCTTTGTGAGCATCCAATCACCAAATGTAATTGGCTCTTCTGTATAAGCTGTCTCATATGGCTGCTGAACTCTTGCGAAGTCCTGCATAGGCTGCTGATATGGCTGTTGCTCCTGTGAGTATCCCTGATAAGACTGTTCCTGATTAAAATTATTATCCATTGTTACTCTCCCTCTAAAAAAATATTGCACTTTAATGATACAACTATTTTTTACAAGTATCAACATATTTTTATGTTAACCAACAACTATTCTAATTAATTTGACAAATCAAATCTCTCAATTGCAATATTTTCGTAGGTGCTACTGATAATTCATCAATTCCCATTTCTACCAATGCTTTTGTCATCTGCACATCGGCAGCTAACTCTCCGCAGATTCCCACTTCAATTCCCGCCTCATGCGCGTTACTAATCACTATTTCAAGCATTCGCAATACCGCGGGATGATACGGATTATAGAATACATCCAATTCAGCATTCTGTCTGTCTAGCGCCAAAGTATACTGCGTCAAATCATTGGTACCAACACTAAAGAAATCCACCTCTTCTGCAAGCTCTTTACTAATCATAACTGCTGCTGGTGTCTCTATCATAACCCCAAGCTGTACTTCCCCACATCTGTATCCTTCCGAACGCAATTCTTCCCGAACCTCATCCAACAGTTCTCTGGTGTCCCTAATCTCATCCACCGAAATAATCATCGGCAAAAGGATTCGCACCCTTCCATATACTGCCGCACGCAATATGGCACGAAGCTGAACTCGAAATATATTCTTACGTGTCAGACAAATGCGGATTGCACGATATCCCAAGGCTGGATTCTCTTCATGAGCTAAGCCCATATAATCCACCGTCTTATCAGCACCTATGTCCATCGTTCTAATCACAACAGGCTTTCCCTGCATCGCTTCCACTACATATTTATATAGAAGGAACTGCTCCTCTTCTGTGGGATAATCATTTCTATTTAAATACAAAAATTCCGTTCTAAAAAGCCCAATTCCCTCGGCATCATTCTCTAATACTGCCGCAACATCCTGTTTCCCAGCAATATTAGCATACAACTTTACCGTTTTACCACTCTTTGTTATAGTCTTCTTACCCTTAAGTTCCTCTAACTGTATGCGTCTTTGTTCTACTGCTTTACTTTGCATGGACAGAATTTCCAAGGTTTGCTCATCAGGCTCTATATACACCTTGCCATTCAATCCATCGACTGCTGCCAGCTTCCCATTCCACTCCTGCCTAATCTCTATACCCGATACCGCTGGAATATTCATTGCACCTGCCAATATTGCCGCATGGGAATTCTTTGACCCTGTCGTTGTCACGAACCCACGCACATATGCTTTATCCATTTGCATGGTCTGACCAGGTGTTAAATCCTTGGCGAACACAATCTTCTCTTCCATTCGGGTTCCCTCACATATCCCGCACTCTGATGCCGCAGGCACCGAAGCATCTCTTCGTGAAGAAACTACACTCTTTGACAAATCTCCTATTAATATAGAAAGAACTCTATCTGAAACATCCTTCACATCCTGACTTCTTTCCCGCATATATTCATCATTTAGCTGCTGAAGCTTCTGTGCATACCATTTGCCAGTCTTATCTACTGCATACTCTGCATTAGTATGTTTTCCTTCTATCCAGCCTTTTACAGAAGCATGATATTCCTCATCCTGCAAAAACATAGTTTGAGCTGCAAACACCTGTGCTTCTGACTCTCCAAGCTCGCAAACAGCCTTTTCATACAAATCCTGCAGTTGCCCTATTGCCACAGCACAAGCCTTCTCATAGCGGGTAAGCTCAGACGTAACATCTTCTGCTCTGATATAAGTAATCGCAATCTGTTTCTCTTTATAAATCTCTATTCTTCCTACTGCAATTCCGCCAACTATGCATTTTCCCTGAATACACTCCAATGCATTCCCCTCCGTTTTCTCAATACCAATCGCACGTATCACTCTCGTATGCATAATCCTGGATATTCCACTCACCTTCGCCCTGATATCCAAGCTCTGCTACCAGATAACCGCCACTATAAATAGGCATCATCATATCCTCTGTGTATACCTGAAACAACGTCCGTAATATTATCTTTTCATCTGCAAATTCGAAATAGATATGATTTCCAACGCCATACTTCTCCGAAAGCTCAGACGAAACCTCCGAATACACTGCCACTACTTCATCCTTTATTACAAGTGCAAGTCCCTGTTCCGTATCCTGATAATCGTATAAATCGTCCAATATCTGATACCAGTCATACTGCAGCTCATAAACATACCACTTACCGTCACCAGCCTTATCAACCATCCAAATATCATCTATACATACACCCGTACCGTGCTTTGTCAATGTGATAATTGCAAGCTCTAAACTACCGTCCTGGTCAAAATCCATCTCCATTACCTGAGGCTGCGTACCATAATTAGATGTAAAATAGCTATTAATCTGAACATAGGAATTATCAAAGGTTTCAATAATCATCCTGCTGTCAATATAGGTTCCATACACAGAGAAGGATTCTGTTTCCTCTATCTGAAATATCTGATAGTAGCAACTCTCTGAATCCCATTTTGTCCAATAATCTACCGACCAATCCTGCCAGCGCTCCGAATAATCAGGCAACAAGCCTTTTAAAATCTCAGCCTCCATATCATCTGGTGTATACTGTTCGCCAATAATACTAGGATTATCCCAACTTTCACGCGATACTGTAGATGCATGAAATGCCTCCTGCGCCCAAGGCAGCTTATCCAAATCCACTGATGCCAGATAATCTTCACCTTCCAACACATTGGTTTCCAGCTTTGTAAGCGTCCTCTCCTCAAGTGCATAATGGTATCTTACCGTCGCAGTTCCAGCTTCTGTCTCCACTGGAGAAATTACCTCAATGGTCGCATCTTCCAAAACATTCTTAACACCTGTTACACCTTCCAACAGTTCCCAAGTGGAAGTATCATCCAAACCTAAGATTCTGCCTTCTTCTACGCCATTTCTTGCGAAATTAAGAAAAACTGCACATTCCCTTGCATTCTGAATGCAAGCCAAAGTCTCTCCACTGATAGTAACATTCTGCTCTAACAGCTCTCCGCCGCCTGGATACACTACATACCAAACGCTTCCCTTAATACCTTCTGCCGTCTTCTCACCCGCCACCACAATGGCTGAATCATAAGCCGCCTTATCTTCATAAGCAAATGTCAAATAATCAGTAACTCCATTATTCTTCACTCGCTCCTGCAAAGTCTGGGTATAGCGATTCTCTCCCCATGTGCCTGCAAGCTCACCTGCCAACCACTTTTTTTGCTCCTTGCGGCTTTCTTTCAACTCCTCCTTTGCAGCTTCCATCTGTGACTCTGTAATCACAGCGCTTTCTGTCCTCGTCTGCTGCACTTCGCTTTCCTCTGCATCAACAACAGAGCTTATTGTCTCTTCTATTTCATTTCCTGTACTTTCTACCTTATCCTCAGTAGAACCAACACCACACGCTGTAAGTGCTGCTCCCACTACAACACATGCAGCCACAACTGCCTGCTTCTTCCCTGCTTTCCACACTATTCTCTTCATCTATTATCCTCTGACTTAACTTCATAATTACTACTTCTTTACGAAGCGAACAGTTCTTGCAAGTGCAATCGCATCCTCCTTCGTAAAGTGTTCCTGATTGAGATATACAGTATAAATCATCTCACTATCAGGTTCCCCAAAGAACACATACCAATATTCAGAAGTTGACTGTTCCTCTGATGCATCAGGATATTTCTCCTTGTACTCCTCCCACTCAGGAATCGTAAATGTGTCAAAGAATGCTTCAAAGAGAATCGCCTGCATATCACAACCCTCTAAGTATTCTCCTTCACCTTCTAATCCACCATGGTTCATAAGCCAAATAACATCTGCCAGTCTCTCATTCTCAAAGGTCAATATTGGATGGTCTTTTGCCTCCAAAACACCTACGCCTCCCAATGCGTACCATGACTGCGGTGTCCATTCTCCATGAACTGTTTCCTCATAATCTCCATACATCAAACAGCCACTAAATATGTCGTTGTTATATATCTGATAGTCGCCCAAAGTAACGCCCTTTGGCAACTCTAAAGTCATGTAATCTCTAATATCGTATCGTCTCTCAAGGAATTCCCTGATATCTGTATTCACAGTAAAACGCTCTGGCTCACAGTCATACAGCAATATCCCGTCATCTGATGCCATCTCTGTCAAGTAGATAGCATCCAGTTCATCGGCCTGTTTGCCATAATCTGCTGCCGTCTCCGATTTCCAGTAAGAAATCTGCATACGGTACTGCTTCCCCTTGTATGACATCTCACAAAAATATGCCCAAGTCAAAGATTCCTCCAGCAGGTTCTTACTAAAATTACTATAACACAAACCGTCCTCCCATACCAGTCCTTGAAACACATCCTGTACAGTTTCTGAATCACAAATTTCAATCAGCATATCCATGGTAAATTCTCCAAGGTCCGCAACATCGGACGCTTCCTGAGTCTGCACCTCATTTTCTTTAAATAAATTGGTAAATATTTCCTGCCCATTAGCATCGCGTACTACCCATGCTGTGTCTATCAACATACCGCTTCCGCAATGAAGATATCCATATGAACCTTTTTCCATTTCCAGACAATACACATCCTGAAAGACTGTATAATCGTTCTCTATGTAATCACTTCTGAGGAGCAGTTCATCAAAGAAGGAAATCCCCTCCAAAACCTGTGGCTGATCCCATAAGGAAGCATTCTTAAAATCATATATCTGCTTCCATAATGTATTATCTTCCACATCATATATGTACAGTTCTTCTGTCATCTGTGGATGCAGATAAACCTTCAAACCATCTACCGTCGCACGCACCTGACAGTACCAGTCCCCCTGTGTATACTGACAGCCGATAGGCTCTAATGCAATCTGATGAAGCATCTGAAGGTCCTTTAAATCATATACATACAACGCATTATAATCACGACAAATCAGACGCTCCTCATCTGCATACACCAGATTCATACCATCTGCTCCGCCAATCATATCCTCTGTAACCTTGGCTGTCACTATCTCTATCTGCTGTGGCTCTAATGCTGTCTCAGATACTTCCTCACTTACACTATCCTCTACCTGTACAATCTCCAATGTAGCACTACCATCATTCATAACGGCTTCCTGTTTTGTTAAAAAAACTGCCATTAAAGCTACGCACACTAAAATAACAACAATGGCAACCACCTGCATTGTCTTCTTGTTGGTCAGGACATTCTTAATTCTCTGCTTGGTATCTACTTCGCCGAAAGCAAGCGGCACACCAAGTCTGTAGCCTTTTGCATTTCTGCCTGCTGAAATCCATAATAGTGTGCTTGCATACGCTTTCTTTGACTCTTCTCCCAGTCTCTTAACTGTCTCCTCATCGCACGCCATTTCCATATCACGCTCTAACAGAACGAAAGCTACCCATGCCAACGGATTGAACCAATGCACTCCCACAATCAGAAAAGCAAGGAGCTTCTTTAATGGGTCTCTTCTCATAATATGCGTCTGCTCATGGGCTAATACATAGCTTCTATGCTCAACATCCATACTGATTGGCAAATAAACACGAGGTCTTACCACTCCAAACACCATCGGTAGTGAAATATCCTCTGCAAGGTAAATATTGCCCTGCTCACAAACACTGCACACCAGACGTTTCCTAAGCTTTAGGGTGGAAATCAGCATATAGCAAAGTACTGCCACAACACCTGCAAGCCATACTGCGAATAAAGAATTTACAATCAATTCTTCCTCTGAATATGACTTCGCCGAATCAAGATTCAGTGTCGCTGTTACAGGCTTTTGTGCTTCCTCCTGATTCACAGTCTGCACATCTTGCACCTGCGGCTTAACCATATCCTGTACTTCCATCTGCATTCCACTATACTTATGCACCTCATATTGATACTGCTCCACCACAGTCTCTGCTCTCCAAAAGCCTATCGGACTGCTGATTTTCCAAGGAAACACCATGAAAAAGAAAGGGATTATCCACAACAGCATAATATACTTCTGCGAAATGCGTCCCTTCATAAATAATGCTCTGATTGCACATACAACCACTATAATCAATGCCGCCTGCACGCTCATCGTACCAAGCTGAACTAAAAATCCTTCCATATTGCCTCCCCATCTATTTACTCTGATCTATAATCCTCTGTAGTTCCTCTATCTCCTGCTCGCTTAACTTGCGGTTAGAAGTAAATGCCGCTACAAACTTAGGCAGTGAACCTTCAAAGGTATCCTCCACAAATATCTCGCTTCTTTTTGCAAGAAATTCTTCTTTACTTACTAATGAAGTTACCGTTCCGTTCTCATTCTGAAATAATCCTCTCTCGCATACTCTATGCAAAATGGTATAGGTCGTAGACTTCTTCCACTCTAATCTTTCTTCACACAGCTTTGCCAAATCGCGTGATAATAATGGCTCATTCTCCCATATAATCTCCGCAAACTTCATCTCAATTTCACCCAGCTTATACTCCGCCATAAGATACCTCCAAATCTTTCGTATAATAAAAATAGCATTCTACTTCCAGTAGACTCAATTATAGTCTACTCCCTGTAGAATGCCATGTCAATTCCAATTCTATATATTTTATTCTTCATCAGAAGCGCGTTTTCGCTCCTGAAGCTTCTGGTTCATCTGTTCAGCAGTCTTCACATCCATAAAATATATCACACCATACACAAATGAATACACCGCAGCAATACAAAGCAGCATTCCAACTACCATAGGCATACTATCAGGCAAATACCACCCAAAATAAAATCCACAGCCCAGCACTACCACATTCACATAGATATAACACAATACCCATCTGACAATCCACTGTCTTTTACTGTACTCTTTTCCCTCTGGCATTCCAAAGAACAACTCACTCAATGAACACACAAAAGATACCAGAAGTATCTGCCACAATATTTCAACACCAAACTGAATCCCATCGCACACAAGAAAAGTAATATAAAGCGCTGTCACGACAAGCACAGCAAATGTAATTATCATATAGTGATGCAACATATTGCCAATTGTCTTTTTCCAATTTATCATCTCAATCACCCTAGCCTTTCCATTTATAATCCCAATGCTTCCTTCAAAGCATTCACATACTGTCTGGAAATAATGATTTTCTCACCATTTTTCAGATTTGCTTCAAAACGTCCGCCAAAGGCAGGTGCCAAGCTGCTAATCTTATCCAGATTCAAAATACTGGACTTGCTAACACGGATAAAATCCTGTCCTGGTAAGATTTCTTCCAGCTCATACAGCTTTTTCTTAATCTCATAAACATTTTCCTTACAATACGCAAATACCTTCTGGTCCACATATTCAAAATAATAAACTGCTGTCGGCTCAATAAGATGTATCTCGCCCTCAAGATAAACATGCAATCTATGAGTAGCCTTTCCTCTAGCGCCATCGTTCTTCTTTAACTCACTAATCAGCGCCAGCGCAGTATCACTTAAATTTGCACATTTAATAATAATCTCTTCCTCTTCTCCCACCAGCGGGTCCATAATTGTAACCTTCATTCACACTGTCCTGCCTTACTACATCTGCTTTTTCTTTGTGGTTACCGCAATGACAACCAAAGCTATCATACCACAAATTACCATAAATGATAACTGTAGTTCATCACTAATCAAGCTTTCATTCATAAGAATATCAATTCCCATCTCTTCACGATACACATCAAGTACCTGTGCCGGTACATTTGTAAAAGTGTCTGCCATTGCCTGTTCACACATCACCTTACGCATAAGAGAAGTTCCATGAAGAATTGGGAAACATTTTAATGCTGCTGCAACCTGCTCTGGCAGACTTCCTATAGGTACATAGATTGCTCCAAAAAAGCCCACCAAGGTTCCCACGATTGTCGCAATACCACTCCAAGCACTAGAGCTGTTTACAATCAAGGCAAACAAATACATTACGATAGAGAAAATTGTTACATTAACGAGTGTGTATCCCATAACCTTTAAGAGTGCGCCTGCGCTTAAAACAGCTCCACCGTTCATATAAATATAAAGTATATAACCTGCCAATGTCAGTGTACAGAATAAAAATCCAATGATGACTGCCGATGCAATATAAGATAATGCTACAACAAACTTGCTTACAGGTGCAGTGTAGAAGCTCTTTAACTTGTTTCCAGTCTTATCTGTAACCATAGTTCCAAGCACTGTCAAAGTAACTGTCAATGCATTCACTACCATAAGTCCTGATAATGTCCAGTATGATATAAGTACCTTTGCATTTGCACTATCCATCACTTCATCTCTCACACCACCATACTGATTCAGAATATTTGTTACTGCTGACACATTCATGTCGCCAAGAAAAACACCCATCAACACTAATACAATAATCATAGATAACAGCGAATAAAATACCGCTGCCTTATCCTTTAAAAATACCGCACAATTTCTCTTTGTCAAACATACTAATTTATTCATGCCCTTTTGCCTCTCTTTTCTGTCGTCTTATAATAATTCCTTACATTGTTTCCTGTGTTGCATTCAAAAATACATCATCCATATTACCCTGTACCACTTCGAAACCATTTACCAAGGTCTTTACCTGCTCCATAATCGGCAATGCAGCAATGGTAGATGCAAGCTGTACCTGAATATGATTTTCTTTTACTTTGTAAGCCTGCTCTGTCTGATTTAATCTGAGAAGGATTTCTTCTATCTGTGACTCCTTTGGGAATAGAAGCAACTTATCCTTTGCATACTGTGTCTTCAACTCACTTGGTGTCGCATACTCAATCAAATGCCCCTTTTGCATGATGCCAATATGATTTGCTCTTGCCGCTTCCTCCATATAGTGAGTTGTCAGGAATACTGTCATACCCATCTCCTGCTGCAGCTTGCTTACTGTCTCCCACACACTCTTTCTTGATGCTGGGTCAAGACCTGTGGTCGGCTCATCTAAGAATAAAATCTCAGGTGTATGCATCAGCGCTCTTGCAATCTCGCACCTTCTCTTCTGACCGCCTGAAAGCATTCCAAACTTCTGATTCTGAATATCCTTTAAATCAAGAATCTCTGAAAGCTGCTCTACTCTCTGCTTTATCTTCTTTGTATTTTCCTCATACAAGCCACCTCTTAACATTAAGTTCTGCTTCACTGTCAGAATATCATCCAAGCAGTTATCCTGATAAACTACACCGATACGCTTCTTGATTTCAGCATCCTCTTTCCCTAATTGGAAGCCCGCTATCTCTGCCTTTCCGTCTGTCGGCTCAAGCAGTGTACACAACATGCTGATTGTTGTGGTCTTTCCTGCTCCATTCACTCCTAGGAATCCGAATAGCTCTCCCTTTTCTACTGAGAAGCTGATATCATCAACTGCCTTTGTCTCTTTATAATACTTTTTCAAATTGTTTACTTTAATAATTTCGCTCATCTCAATTTTCTTCCCTTCTTGTGTTCTGCAAGTTGTTTTCTTTGATGTTTGCAGTATATATTGTTTGAATTTTAAATACAATAGGGGTACTTGTAAGATGCATTTGGGGAGATGTAAGATGCAAAAAAGGATGTGCAAAGCACATCCCTTTCCCGTAAGTTGCTAATTTTCAATACTAAAAGTAACCTCCCAGTCACCCTTCATACTTCCATCTATGATATGAAAAATTCCATACATTTGTATGTCTGCCAATTCGCTCTCATCTACTTGGAATAAAAGCTCATCCATAAGAACTCTTTCTCCGTTCACTTCCTCCTGCCAGCCTATGGATAAATCATTATGTCTTTCCGTTCCGTCTGCATCCACTATATAAAGCTCCAGATGACGGTCTGCCTCTGCAAAATCACCTCTACAGCACTGCACATGAAGAATTCCGTCTGCATAGCCAATTCCTGTAATCGTAAGCTCCTTCATCATGCTTTCATCTATCTGCTGAAGATCCAGAACCTGCGTCAATCTCTCCGTCGAAGAAAAAAACTCACCGAAATACTGCTCATATAATGGAGTTCCTGGCATTCCTCCCCCTCCATTCATTTCTACTTTTTTCATGGCAGGATTTATCACAATATCACTAAGGTCAAGCCACTTCTTTTCATCTGACTTATTAAGCAATAATTGACGGGTTCTGAATGATAACTTAGACTGTCGAAAACTTCCATCAGTCCATACATCTACCTTAAAATAGGCCTTGTCTGCCTCGGCATCATATTCCAAGAAGGTGCATCCCCCTACATTACTATATGAGCTGTAGCTTTTCAGATGATAGCTGTCATATAAATCCACTGCACCTCTAATCAAATCCTTGTCGCTTCCCTCTGCATCCGCAAATGACACAATTACCTCTGCATTTTTATCATTCACATGAACTGCCTCTACCTGCATGGTAATTCCCTGACTGGTACAGCTTACCTGCGTCGGCAGGATATACTCTGCTAAGCCTGGGGCAATCCTTGCAATTGTATCGTATACGCCAGGAATGGACCTTGCTACTACAGGCAGTGAAACCGCTGATATCAGTACAAATACGCCTGCTGCCACAACTACAGGGCGCATCATTTGATACAGTACTCTCCCTTTTATTTTGTTCTCTTTATATTCTTCTAACCTGTCTAAACATGCCTTGTCTGGAGTAATGCTATCATACGCCTTTTGATAGGCGCTTTTGAAATATGTATCGTCAAACATTATGAATCCTCCTCTAATAATCTCTTTAAGCTGGCACGCGCTCTGGTTAACCATGTTCTGACTGTGGAAGGCTTGCTATTCAGTATCTCTGCAATTTCCTGTATTGATAATTCCTCATAGTAAAACAGATGAATTACCATTCTGTATTTCTTTGGGAGCTGATTTACTGTATCTATCAACTCATGATTTGGCAGCTCTATCACCTCTTCATAGCCCTCGTCCATCAGGCTGACCACCTTACGCTTCCATGCTGTCTTCCAATTGTTTTTGCATAGATTAATCGTTACGCGTAAGAACCATGCTTTTTCATGGTCCACACCTTCAAACTGCGGTCTTTTCCGCATATACTGCACAAAAACCTCTTGATGGATATCCTCCGCATCATACTTATTTTTGAGCAAAGAATATGCCATGCGGTATACCATATCCGAATATTTCTTAATTATTTCCCAATCATCTGCGCACAATGATTCCTGACTCATCTCGTCACCCCCCTCATTGATAATACAATTCATATTTGTAAAAGGCTACAAAAAAGCTTGCGAAATTTTTTCTCGCAAGCTTTTTTGGTTATTCCATATTTAGTCTTTGTTTTAAATCACTCGTAAAGAGCTCATCTCCCGGGAAACAATCATTTTCAAATATATGTGTCAAATAGATTAACTTATCCCCCTGCACCTCAAACACCAGATAATTACTATTCGGATATTCTGGTACTACCCAGCCTTCCTCGTCTATCGACATTCCACCTGCAAGTAATATTTCATCAGGATTCTTAGCAAGGCATTCAAAGTTGAAGCGGTAGATATGAAGCTTCTTGCCCTCAAAATCATCATAGGTGTATGCATATCTCATATCTTCGATTCGCCAGTCAGAATAGACTTCTCCATCTGGATTAAACCATTCCTGTACATAATTCTTTGCTTCGCCTTTTACCTGCTCAGGAATCGGCTCAAAATACATCTTAAAGTCTTCCATATCCCAGTCGCCTCTCTCCCTGTACTCCATAGGACAGAAGTTATAGAATACACCATTGATTGCAAAGACAGGGCTTCCATCGGTGGCAAGCGCAAGATTCAGCATTCCATCTTCGAAACAAAGATGGAGAGTTGTCAGTTCACAGTCAACGCCACCCCAAATATACTCAGCATCCTGAAACCAGCGTTCAAACAATGCCAGTGTCTCAGGGTCAGATATCGACTTCTCACCAAACCCATGATTCTCAAAATCTGATATGCTCAGATGTGTAATTCCTTTTATCTGCGTCGGGTCAATAGGTTTATATCTCACCCTAAGAGCAAGCTCCTGTTCTATCATCTCACATAACTCTATAGACTGTCCAAAGTATCTAACGGTCTCTACACCATAGTCAACCTTTTCCCAGTAAATATAGCCGCCCTCAAAGACCATATAGGTCTGCTGATTACAACGAATCTTCCATCCAGTCTCTTTCATGGAAAGCCAAGGCTTTGTCTCATCGTCCACAGTCCATCCAATTCCCTTAAGCAGCTCCCACATCCTTAGCTGGTCTTCATGGCTTGGATAATAATACTGTGCTTCATCCATCATCCACATTTCACTCAGTTTAAATATTTCTATTGCAAAGCCCTTCTCTCCTGCCTCATATGAGCTTAGAGGCTCCGTAGTAATTGAGTTTTCTCTCAAATTCTGCTCTGTCACCGATATCAACTCACTTGGCTCTAAATCCATATCCGCTAATACGTAAACTGCGTCCGCTGAAGCTACTTCCTCTATCTGCTCTTCTTGTTGCTGCTCCTGTAACACTGTCTCCTGCTCTTCCTTTAATGGATTACCCCCAAGTACTACTACCGCAATAACACATAATACCAATGCACCAACCATTACCCAAGCAGTCGGTTTCTTGTAGCGCATCACATTCTTCACACGCCCCTTGGTGTCGCCCTCTCCAAAAGACAATGGCATAGCAGTCATATATCTTCTGCCTGTAGCAAGTCGCAAAAGTGACTCCGAATACTCTGCTCTAATATCCTGCTTCATCTGTCTCATAACCGCTTCATCACAGGACATTTCCATATCTTTTCCTGACTGAATAAAAGCTATCCACACCAAAGGATTAAACCAATGCACACACAATGCCAAGAAAGCCAAAATACGCACAATGTGGTCACCTCTGCGGATATGATACTTCTCATGCATGATGATGTAGTCCCACTCGCTCTTTTCAATGGAAGACGGTACATAAATCTTAGGTCTGATAACACCTAATACAAACGGTGATGAAATGTGGTCCGCATAATAAATATTTTCCTTATAAGGAACTGCACCAATCAGGTTACGGCGAAGTATCAGCATCTGCACAATGCTATAAATACAAATTACTACGACTCCTGCCAGCCAAATTCCCGCCAACCATATAGTCAGGTTAACTTCAGACTCTTTCGTATTCTTCGCCTTCTGCACTACAGCCTCATTCATTGCATCTGCTATCACATCGTCTTCTGCCATAACCGTAGGTAAAAATGCATCTTCTGACTGCACTGCCGAAAGGCTTTCTTTAGATTCGCTTGTGGTATATGCCGTTTCAACTGTATCCAGCTTCACTACCTTATCTTCCACATAGATAATGCCATCCGTAATAATCTCTACTCTGCCCTCCTTGGACGCACTCATATCCAATGCATTAAACACGGAAAATTCCGTAGAAAAGGATACAGGACATAGAAGTCTGAACAGTACAATCGCCCATAACATGTATGAAAATAACTTTGGAGCGCGCTTCATCAGCATTCTGATTCCCAATATAGCAACGATAATGACTGCTGCCATAAGGCTCATATTTACAAATTGTAAAAATATATCCTGCAACTGCATACCGCTTACCCCCTATTCTCGTCGATAAATCTTTGAATCTCGTCAATCTCCTGTTTCGACAGCTTCTTTCTTCTTGAAAAAGCCGTTAAGAACTGAGGAAGTGAGCCTGCAAAGGTATCCTCCACAAACTTTTCACTCTGCGCCGACTGTAATTCTTCCTTACTAATTAACGAAGTTACTACTCCATCCTGATTCTGAAAGATTCCTTTCTCACATAATCTTCTTAAAATCGTATAGGTCGTTGACTTCTTCCAGCTTAACTTCTCAGCGGCAAGCTTCACCAGCTCTCCCGAAGCCAGCGGCTCATTATCCCAAATCAAATCTGCAAACTGTGTTTCAATCTCTCCCAATCTGTACTCTGACATATCTATACTCTCCTCTCTCATATAAACTCCCATACCTGTGCTATTTCGACTCATATGGGCATCTGTCTTCGCAGCATAAGTTTACAAGGTGTAAACCGCTTGTATTTGAAGTTTACACCTTGTAAACCAATATGTCAACACATTATTTACATAATATTTTTTCTAAATACACTGGGAGCCTCACCGTAATACTTCCGAAATGCCTTTGAAAAGCAATACTGGTCTGAGTACCCCAACTCTTCCGCAATCTCTGCTATGGATTTTTTACTTCCCGAAAGCAGCTCCAAAGCATGCTTCATTCTAAGCTCTACTAAATATTGCTTTGGCGTAACCGCCATATGAAAATGAAACTGACGAATAAAATACTTCTCACTCATATCAGCAAGCTTAGCAAGCTCAGCCACAGAAAGGTCTGCTGTATAGTGTTCTTTCATATAGTCCACGACTGATTGCATCACGCTATCCTGTGCCGATGCCATCACATCATAAAAATGACAACAATTCTCCTGAAATTCCAGTACCTCTGCCAGAAATGCAAAGAACGAAGAGTACAGTAGCAAACCTACTGATACTCCAGCACCTAAACGTTCAAGATACTGCTCGCAATGTTGTCTGCACTTCTTTGCCAGTTTCTCATCACTATACACACCTGCCCAATTCAGATTCTTGAAAAAATCCAGACTATTTCCTGTTTCCAAAGCAAAGAAGTAGACTAGAAATGCGCAATCCTCTGATGAATACGCGCGATATGTATCTCCAGGGTAGAATAATACAACATCCCCTTCCTTCACCTCAAACACCTTATCATTCATTTCTATGCGCAAGCTTCCTGACTGCATACACCACAGCGTGTGATATACCTTTGTCTTACTCTCATTCCAACCCTTCTCATGCTTACACATCAGATGAAGTCTGATGGTTATGGAAATATTTGAAAACGAATGACTTAACATATCTAACTGCTTCATATTCTCGTCTCCTCTTCTTTTTGTTTCAAAATGTCATTTATAGCATTACCTTTTGACATATTATAGCACCTTACACCATTGTTTTGTAGTAATTTACAGAGTATATTCAAGTTATAATTCAGACTTTTTAGAACAGTACAACATTAATTTTAAGAGAGAGGTATTTATTATGATTCGTTTATTTGAAGAACATAGAATTCGTAAACAGCAGGAATTAGACGACATGTGGGACTTTGTCACAGAGGATGGCCAAAGCTTTTCTTTGGCTGTGCCAGGCTGCTGGGAACAGCATCCACAGTTAATCAAATACCGTGGCAAAGGAAGCTACACTAGAAAAGTATATATTAGTAATCCTACAAATCTTCGTCTTGTGTGCAAAGGGGTTAGTCACACTGCTGACGTATACTTTGATGACGTATTCGTGGTTCATCACTACAATGCATTTACGCCATTTTCAGGTATTATCAAGAATGTACAGCCAGGTGAGCATACCATTCGTATTGAGGTAGATAATTCTTTCGGCGAACATTCTGCATTGCATATACCAAACGATTACTATACCTATGGCGGCATCACACGCCCTATTGCTTTGGAGGAAATCGGCGATGTTTATATAGAAAATATTCTCTTTACTCCGAAAACAGAAGGTTCTTCATGGACGGGTTATATTGAAGTATGGCTTAGAAATCTCTTAGATATTCCAACGAATACAGACCTCATTTGCAGACTAGCTGAAATGGAAATATCAGAAAAGAATATTTTACTGGAAGCAAACCAACTCAAAAAGGTGGTTCTTACCGCTTCCTTTGAGAATGTTACTCCATGGAATCCTGCAAATCCTAAGCTTTATATGCTGGAAGCAAAGCTGTTTACAGGAGAACAGGCTGTTGATGATTTACGGGAACGTGTTGGATTCCGCGAGGTGACTTGGGAAGATAATCGTTTGTTGATAAACGGTGAATCCATTTTCCTGAAGGGCTTTAACCGTCATGAAGACTACGGTGTCATCGGATGTGCCATTCCACCGCAGCTTATGGCACAGGACCTTGATATGATGATGGATATGGGGGCAAATGCTGTCAGGACCTGTCATTATCCAAACGATGAGCGTTTTCTAGACCTTTGCGACGAACGCGGTATTCTGGTATGGGAAGAAAATCACGCAAGAGGATTATCTCTTGAAGAAATGCAGAACCCTCACTTCGAAGAACAGTGTAAAGACTGTATTGATGAGATGATTACCAACCATTACAATCATCCATCCATTTTCATCTGGGGAATCTTGAATGAATGTGCCAGTGAAACACCTGAGGGACGCGAAATGTATCGCAAGCAATTTGAGCAGATTAAGTCACTGGATATGACAAGACCAACCACCTTTGCTACACGCATGCATTTTACAGATGTATGTCTTGATTTACCAGATGTTGTTTCCTTCAATATCTACTCAGGCTGGTATCAGGACGTGCCTGTCCTTGGACGACACAATGATGAAATGGACTGGATAGCAACCGCTGGTGGTGCAGGCAAGCCTATCATTGTCAGCGAATTTGGAGCTGCCGCCATCCATGGTTACCGTGACAGAGGTCACAGCAAATGGAGCGAAGAACGTCAGGTAGATATCCTTGTGGAAAACTTTGAAGTGTATCGTAGAGATGACCGTCTTAGCGGTATCTTTATCTGGCAGTTTGCCGACTGTCGTGTAACCGAAGAGGGTGGTTGGTTTGCAACTAGAGCAAGAAGCCATAATAACAAGGGTGTCGTAGACGAGTACCGCAGACCTAAGGAAGCCTATGATGTTGTAAAGGATTGGTTCACAAACTGGGAGGCGAAGTAATGAATATACCTTTTGAAATACCGACGGATTGGGAAAATCATTTTCCAAATGGTGTTTTTTCAGTAGCAGATTATGACACTATTCAAAAAACAATTGATGCCTGCGCACAGGCAGGTGGAGGAACGGTTCTCGTTCCTTCTGGCAATTGGTCCTGCGGACCTCTTCACTTAAGCAACAATATCCATCTGCACTTAGATACGGATGCTGTCATTACTTTCAGTGACAAGATAAAGGACTATCTCCCTGTTGTATTCACACGCTGGGAGGGAATGGAATGCTATAATTATTCCCCTTTGCTTTATGCAAAGGACTGCCATAATATTTCCATAACAGGCAATGGTAAGTTTGTTGGTTCAGGACAAGCCTGGTGGCATTGGAAGAAGCTTCAGCAGGATGCAGCTAATGAGCTATGCTATGCTGAAAGTAATCATATTCCTGTGGAGAGCCGTGTTTATGGTACTGTAGATGCTGCTCTCAGACCGTCCTTTATTCAATTTGTGAACTGTCAAAATGTAATCTGGGAAGACTTCACAATAGAAGAAGGACCTCAGTGGACCCTTCATCCCGTATACTGTGAAAATGTAAGAATCAAGGGTATCACTGTAAATACAACTGGTCCAAATACAGACGGACTTAATCCTGATTCCTGCAAAAATGTATGGATTGAAGACTGCGATTTTTCTACTGGAGATGACTGTATTGCGATTAACTCTGGAATGAATGAAGATGGTTGGCGTGTTGCAAAACCGTGTGAAAATGTTGTGATTTATAATTGCAGAATGCGTGCTGGACATGGTGCCATTGTAATCGGCAGTGGTATGTCAGGCGGAGTCAATAATATCTATGCAACAGACTGCCATGTATTCGGAACCAATCAGGGACTACGCCTAAAATCTATGCGTGGTCGTGGCGGTTATGTGAAAAATGTATGGTTTGAACATATTACCTTAGACGATATTCTGGAAGAGGCTGTTCAAATCAGCATGTTTTACCCTTATAGCACTGTCGTTCCTAAGTCCAATGCCGTACCCGAATTCTCTGATATTCATCTACATGATATTAGCGGAACCAGTCGTAAGCTTGCATTAGAAATGCGTGGGTTACCAGAGCTTTATCTTAAGAATATCGTGTTGGATTCGGTGAAACTCATGGGTGGTATTGTCTGCGATTGCGCTGAAAATCTTTGTACAAAAAATGTATCCATTTTAGAAACATAATAAAATCCTCCACGCTCTTTACTACGCCCTTCTTGATAAACCGTTTATTAGCTGTCTATCAAGAAGGAAACATATAAAAGCTTGGAGGATTTATTTTTTAGCATTCTCTATTTGAGGCTGTATTCCTATATTAAGGCTCACAATTTCCACAAGGGTCATACCCCTGTGCAATTAACTCTTCTCTTGTTCCTGTATACTCCTTACGATTTTTCGCTTTCATCTGTTTCACTGAACGACAATCAGGATAATGGAATTTGTCTGTATTTGTATTCAAGATATAGTCCGTTCCTACAACTATATCTTGTTGTTCAACAACTGGTGTTGTGACCTCCACTTCATTGTCAGGCTGGTCTGCCACCTCTGCATTAGGTACTGTCACAGTCGCCTGTGTAACTGTTTCTCCTACACAACTGCTGCCATCCGCATAATTGATAACAATACCAGGCTGCACATTATAGACAAATACATGGAAGAGTATACCTGCGCCTTCGTCCTCTACAGACATAGCCTCCATCTGCACGCCCGTTGCCAAAAGGTTATCCCCCTCAAATATCGGAGTCACTCTATACAATACATGATTACCTGTCTCTTTCACATAGTCTGCCACCATATTTTCAAAAGGCAGCATACCATCTACATTCATGGAGCGAGTGCCTGTGATGAGATTCTGCTCATTAGCATTCTCGCCTGTCAGCTGATAACCAATCAAATGACAGCGATTATATAAATAATTGCCGTCTATACCTTCATACTTAACCGTATGCCAGCCGGTCGGCTTTATCTGCCCAATATTACCTCGCTCCTCTGTTGGCATAATATCTGTTCCGATACAAGCATAGGTCACTCCACATCTGCCTAGCGAATCTAGTGGGCTATAATACTCGAAGGAAGTTGCGATAAGCTCTGCCTCTGCGAAGAGTGGAATGTTATTATTGAGTACAATGAAAGGCTCTCCTACGTATGCCGGGAACTCTTCCGTTATCACAGTATCTACATTACCTGAGATAATTCCGATTTCTTCGCTAAGCGCTACTGTGCTATCTTGAAGTTCCACTTGTGATTCATTATCTATATCTGATTCTATATCCGTAGTTTCATTCTCACTTACAGATACAAAACTCTCTTCTATCATCTGTTCAACTATCGTTTCAGTGTCTTCTACCGTTTTAACAACTGAACTCTCTGCCGCTGGTGTGCTAACCTCTGCACCACATCCTACTAATGTTACAACTCCTGCCACAAGCAATAAACCTAATTTCAACTTCTCTATCCCTCTACACACGCTTCCATACCTCCTTGGTAATCTTATCATGAGACGAACCCACAAAATCCACTGTTGATGCCATCTGCCAGCTTTCACTACTCAAATCAATATCAAACTTCAAATCACTTGGATATACTCGGTTCCATTTATACAGAATCAGTTCTTCTATGCGTTCCTCATACTCTTGCAAAGAAAGATTTTCCACAAAGCAGTATTCCCTCGCCCCTGCCTTATCCACAAAGTCTTCGGCGACGCACACATTTTTCTCCAATTCTTCTTCAAACTGCCCAAAACTATACGCATTCAGCCACAATTTACATTTTCCAACTTCACACAATATATCTTTTCTTAATTCGCTATCCTTACTCTGACGCCGATTATTAAACATCATACCTTGCTTGTCATCTGTTGCTACTATTACAATCATATCTTTCCCCCTATACGCCTATCATCCCACTACCTTTTCGTTTATATTATATTCTAACATATTACTCCCCTGCTTCTCCATCATCATTTACGGATAATTTCTACCTTATAGTCTTTTTCCGCCGTAGTACACTTCCCTTACTACGGATATTTTTGACCTCATCGCCTTTTTCCGCCGTAGTACACTTCTCTCACTACGGATATTTTGGCACCTTCTTCCTTTTTCCGCCGTAGTACACTTCTCTCACTACGGATATTTGGTCACCTTCTTCCTTTTTCCGCCGTAGTACACTTCCCTTACTACGGATATTTTTGACCTCATCGCCTTTTTCCGCCGTAGTACACTTCCCTCACTACGGATATTTTGGCACCTTCTTCCTTTTTCCGCCGTAGTACAACAGTCCTCGCACTGATTACCCCACGCTGAAGTACAAAAAAGCAAGCAACACCTTCCATATCCTTGCCAACAGACAAAAGACACTTCCACTGTCACTTGCTTTCCTATCACTCTTTCACCGCCAGTGTTGCAGGCGGCTTGGAAATAATTCCACGCACCGTTACTGCACTAATCACTGCGTGTAACACATATATCACTGCTAACAATGCCACTACTGCCCACCACGGAAGAAGCATATCAATCTCCAATGACGGAACTGAGCCAACAAACTTGATAATACCGCTTGTAATCAATACCGCAGGAAGAGAGGTATAGCAGGTTACCAATACCATCTCAAGCACATACGCCTTCAAAATACTGCTCTTATCTATTCCTATCAAACGATATACCGTAAGTTCCTCGCTTCTCGATGCCACATTGGACTTCACCGTGAAATAAACCATCAGCATAGATAAAAATGCTCCGACTAACGCAATCAAATTCTTGGTACTCAGATTAACCGTGTGTGCTTCCTTATATGTAGCAATCTCCTGCTCATATGGAACTGACGCTTCCATCAAAAAGGCACCAGCATACTCTGCCACATTGCCCTTCTCAACAAAATAATCCATCGCCGCTTGGGCATCTCCACCATCCTCTATATAGATGTAGCAGAACTTGCCATCATAAATCATAATATTCTTTACATTCAGACAGCCCTGATTGTTTAATATATAATCTACGCCCATAGAATCAGGAATGGTACCCACCACCTTATAGGTATGCTCACTGTCATCACCTATATGTAATGTGTACTCGCCCTCAATACCCTTGGACTCATACATCCCCTCACGCATGAGGACTTCGTCATCTGCAAGCACCAGACTGTCATACTCACCTGGGAATTCAGCCTTGAGTTCATCTACACTTCCTACCTGATATGCCTTTGTATTAAAACCAAGCAGGAGGTTCTGTGAGCAGTAAATATTGGGCTGGTTCGTATCGCAAATACCTACAACCTCCATATCAATGGAATGAGAAGCCACAGTAAGAATAGCACCAATATAGTCCTCCACACCATCATACAGTGAAGCAACCACACCCTGAGACTCCATCAGTTGCTCAATTATTCTGATATCCAGCACAATCTCCGTGCGCTTCTTTGGCATTCTTCCATACACTAAATCCTCTTCACTCAAGTGACTTGTTGTAGCATAAGAAAAGCCCTTCAAACGCTGTAGAAGATTTGACATCTGTTCATAGCCAAAGCCTCTTAAATAAATTCCAGCCTTTGGAATCGCAACAACCTCTCCATACTCATTACCATCAAGGTACTTCCATGCATATTCCAAAATCTGAAGCCTCTGCTTCGTTACACGCACCGAGGAAACCTTCGTAAAATCAAGTCGTATGTAATGAGAATCCGTCTCTACAATGGACTCTTCCTTAATGGAAACCGTATTCACAAACTCCGCCAAGGTCACCGATAACAGCACCGCTGTAACCATAAGGATTGCCATGACAAATGCCTGCTTCTTACCCATAAGCCTGATATTCTCTGTTGCCATACGCCAGATTTCCTTAAATGGAAGCCTAGACTTCCCCTTGCTCTTAAGCTTTGGCAAATCATAAGAAAACTTATCTATCATATCCAAATCAAGCTTCGGACGCTCCTCGTCCAACATCTCCACGCCTTCCCTTGCGCCTGTCAAAAACACGTCGCAACCCATATGATTCTTAATATAAAGCTTTCCATCCTTCCATGCAAAGCTCAGCTTAATCTCTCTTGGCTCCTCGCACTTACCTGTGTATACCTTAAAATTAGCATACTCATTACCAAGAGACTCACAATCCATCTCTTTAAGATAAATATTTGCATCATCACTTCTCTCATAAGTAGAGGACGGTGTATTCTTCTCATCCTTTATAATCTTACCATCACGAATCTCGATAATCCTGTCTGCGAAAAACTGCGCAATTCTTCTCTCATGAGAAACCAGTACTACCAGACATTCCTTGGAAATTGCCTTTAGAATGCTCATGGTACGAATCGTATTCTCCTCGTCCAAATTGCCTGTTGGTTCATCCGCAAGAATAATATCAGGCGCCTTTACTAAGGCTCTTGCAATAGAAACTCTCTGCTGCTGACCGCCCGAAAGCTTAGATACCAGTTTCTTCTTGTACTTCTTCATGCCAAGCATATCCAGTACATAATCAACTCGCGCATCCTTCTCTTCTTCTGTAAGGTCAAAACGATTCAACGCCAGCTTCACATTATATGCCACAGGATAATCCTGCAACAGGTAATAGTTCTGGAAAATATAATCAAAATGGTCATTTCTGATATTCTCCATGCGCTTTGGCTCATACTTTGCAAGCCCCTCGCCATTAATATCCAACTCACCGCTTGTAAAGGTATCCAAACCGCCAAGCACATTTAAGAGTGTTGTCTTACCTGAACCGCTTTCACCTAGAATACAAACCAAGCCAGTACTTCCAAGCTCCAGATTAATGTCGTTTAAAACATGCTCCTCGTTCTTTTTCCCTTTATTATAATATTTATGTAAATTCTGAATCCTTATCATGCGTTCAACCGTCCTTTCAGTAAATGATTAAATGCTGCAACGGTCAACGCTGACAGTACCAGATTATAAAGCACAAAGAAAGCATATGCGCCAAACTCATAGTACCACATCATATCGCGTATCATATCCACACCCGAATAGCGAAGCACCCACATAGCAATTACGGTAATCACCATCGCAATTCCACTATAAATACCAAACTCAAAATAGCTAATCTTCTTAATTACCTGCAGCTTCATACCAATGAACTTCAATACAAAGAAATCCTTAATACGAATCTTCATCAAAGACCTTAATATAAGAATCTGTGCAAAAGCAAGCACCACCAAAACGCCAGCCGAAATTGCAATGATAATCAGTCTCTCTGACACCAGTGACTCCACATACTCTGTCACACTGGTACGATAGGTACTCATTGCAAGATAGCCCTTATCCGCCAATGCCTTAATTACCTCATCCGTCTTAGCATAGCTTGTAATATAAACGGAAATCTGCTTCACTTCCTTGGAATAATAGGTATAGAAGAACTCCTCGCTTACCTCCATGAAATCCGTTGTTGATGAATTAGTCTCAGGAAGCACACGCACATCTAACTCTATCGCCTCTTCCTCTAAGTTGCCCTCTTCATCCCTATCCTGAAAATGGAAGGTCACATAGCCTACTGTTGGAACCTCAAACTTATGAGAAACTCGCACCAAATTACCCTTTAAGTCATCTGCAACCACTGGCACTACCTCAGGCTTCTGCTTATAATCTTCCTTGGTATAGTCGTAGTTATAATACAATCTGTATACACCTGAATCCATATTCATGGAAAGCATATTACAGAACTCCTTTGAAAAATAAACCTGCTCTGTCGGATTCTTCAAGATACCCGTTACCACAAGATTGGTCTGATAATACTCGCTAACATCCCATATATTTGCAGCCGTGAAATAGCATAAGCGCTCTTCACCAATCACGGAAGAATCCTCTGCATACAAAACAATCTCATTTCTCGTCTCAGGAAGTCTTCCTGCTGTCAGGTCACTCTCATCAATGCAGTCAGTCGACATCAAAAAATGGCTCTCATTTAAGAAAGAAACCACCTTACTCTCTCCCTCACCTCTGATTCGTCTGCCATAAAGATATTCGTAATCTCTATCCTCTTCGATATAGTAATTAATATCATTTGCAAAATCACAGGAATCCACAACAAGGACATTATTCACATCTGAAACAGCCTGCAAATCCTCATCTGTAAAGGTCGTGCCATCCTCCTTCTTTACCACAAGTCTAGTGGCATTTGCCTTATAGAAGCCCTTCTGAGAATATTCCTTCGTAAAAATATCGTCCGCATTCATATAGAGCTGTCCGATAAACAAAAAAGATACCACACTGACAACCAATAAAAACATCGTAAAAAGCAAGCTTCTTCCAGGTAGGGTTAAACAATTCTTACGCGCAAAAAATAATGCCAGCTTGGACTGCTTCCTAAAGCGCTCAAACCAGCCCTTGAAACCACTTATATTGGCATCCACCGTTCCTGTCGTCACAACCTGCACATCCCCACTTGCTGACGTTACCTCGCCTACTGCCTCTTGATTCATCTGCACATCGGAAATCAGCTCGCCGTCATGAATTCTAATCTTTCTCGTCACATAGTCCTGCGCCTGCTCAAAATTATGCGTAACCATAATTACCAGTCTAGTCTTAGAAAGCTCCTTCAGCAATCGAATAATCTGCTCTCCTGTCTCGCTGTCCAAATTACCCGTAGGCTCATCCGCTACGATAATACCTGTATTCTTCGCCAAGGCTCTTGCAATCGAAAGTCTCTGCTTCTGACCACTGGAAAGTTCGTTTGCCCTATGCCTGATATAATCCGAAAGCCCTACCTGTGCCAGATACTCTTTGGCAACCTTTCTTGCTTCCTTTCTCTCATAACCCATAATCATCAAAGCACTCACAACGTTTGCAAGCACCGAATAATGCCCAATCAGACTGTAATCCTGAAATACATAACCAATCTTCTTCTGCCTGTAATCCTCCCAATCCTGGTCATCATACTGAAAGGTCGGCTCCCCATCAATATACATCTCACCATCATCAAAGGAATCCATACCACCAATAATATTTAACAGCGTGGATTTACCACTACCGCTCTCACCTGTAATCGCAACAAACTCACCCTCACTGAAAGACAGATTAATCTTTCGAAGTGCCTGTGTAACCGCCGTTTCGGAATAGTAGCTCTTACTTATGTTGTCTAATCTAATTCTCGTCTTTTGCATACTCTGCCTCCATAATAATACCTATACAAAGTATAGCATAACTCCTTATATATTTGTGTTAACTTTTTGTGAATTAGTTTATTTTTTACTAAAACAAATAGGTAAGGCATTTCTTGTCGTATGCCTTACCCATCAAATACCTTATTATTAAATAAATCCCAACTGCTTTAGTCCAAACACCCACAGGAAAATCGTTAAAATGGATATTCCTGTAGTAAATATCACAATTTCTCCTGCAAGCTCGCCGTCTCCCCCCATCTGCTGGGCCATGGTGTATGAGGATACTGCCGCAGGCGCTCCAGACATCAATAAAACAGGAACCAATGTCTCATCACGAAATCCCAGCATAATTCCTACTGCTACAATAATCAATGGACTTACAACTAATTTTCCAATCACGGAAATAATCAGCTGCCTCAAATTTCCCTTTATCTTACTAAACTTAAACTCTCCGCCAAGTGCCACAAGCGCCAGCGGTGTCGCCACTCTGCTCAAATCCGTTACAGTCTTTTCTACCGCTGATGGCAGCTTAATATTCAGGAAATAGAAGGCAATACCTATCACTGATGCAATAATCAGTGGATTCGTTGCAATTCCCTTCGCCATCTTTTTCACACTTGGCTTTCCGCCTCGAAAGGTTTCCAGTGTAATCACTGCAAGCACATTAAAAATCGGTACAACAATACCAATTAACAGAGAAGTTGCTCCAATATTCTCCTCTCCACAAAGCGAAGTAGCCACAGGCAAACCATACAGTACGAAGTTACTTCGAAACATTGCCTGTACCATGACTCCTCTCTTGCTATTTTCCTTTTCCATCATCGGAACAATCAGCATCAGAAGGAGGAACCACGCCACTAACCCTATCACTGCAAATAGAATCAATTTCCCATTAAATGCCGCTGACAAATCTGTCGAATATACACTTTTAAAAAGATAAATTGGTAAGAATACCTTAAAGACAAGCTTGTTGATTGTCTTAAGAGTTGCATCATCGTACAGCTTGATTCTCTTTAAGAAATATCCCAGTGCCATGCAAAGGAATAATGGTAATACAACATTAAATGATATAATCAGGTTTTCCATGGTTCTCTCTTCCTTCTGTCAAAATTATTCTTCGTAGCGAATCACATCGCCCTCTACATATTTTCGCTCCATCTTATGACGCAATTTACGATTTTCTACCGTATCAAATACTATCGAAAAATCATAATCCGCAGGGTATAGCTCCTGTGCTGCCACCAACAGCTTCACCCTCTTATAATTAATCCAAATTTTCTTTCCCTGAAGTTGCACTCTCAAGGTTCCCTTATCATTGGCTTCCTCACAAACAATCCCTATCTTCTTATCAGGGTAAATCATCACGCTATCGCCAAGGCGGAAGTTGATTTCCTTCTGCTTCTTCACAGGCTTATGCTTGGCAATGCGTGGATTTGTCTGCCTCTGCAAGGTCTCCTCTGTATCCTTCAAAACATCTGCTCTTTCTTCACCATATGCAGCCTTCATAGCACGACGAAGCATACCCGCAGGCATTCCAAGACGCTTTGCAATATGCAGCGCACAGCTTTCTCCTGCCTCACCAATCACCATCTGATAAAGAGGCTTTAGATTCTCGGCATCAAATGCCATCTTAGCATTGAGGATTCCTTCCTCCTTCTCTGCATAGACCTTAATCTCGGGATAATGGGTGGTTACCAGAAAAAGAGCTCCACTTTTCTTAAGTTCCTCTAAGATAGCCACTGCAATTCCCATACCCTCCTGCGGGTCAGTACCAGAGCCTAGCTCATCCATCACTACCAGACTCTCTGTGTTAACTCTTTTCAGAATATCCAGCACATTCGTAATATGCGCCGAAAAGGTTGATAAATTCTCCGACAGATTCTGTCCATCTCCAATATCACATAAGAAATTGCTACACATACATAGTTCAGCCTCCAGGCAAGGAACATGCAAGCCGCACTGTGCCATCATACAGCATAAAGCCACTGTCTTAATTGCTACAGTCTTACCTCCTGTATTCGGTCCTGTGATTACAATTCCTTGTACACCATTTCCGATAGAAAACTGCAGCGGTACACAGGTTGCCTTATCTAATAGAGGATGCCTTGCATCCGTGAGTCGAATGGCTCTTTCCTGAATCATCTTCGGTTCTACACCATCATAGAGCAGACTTAACTTTCCCTTGGAAAATGCAAAGTCCAGCTTCTCCATGATTCGAATATTCTCTCGAATTACCTCTGCATAGGTATCCACCATTACAGTAAGTGTATAAAGAATCCTTCTTACTTCATCCTCTTCTTCGATGCGAAGCTGTACTAACTCCTCATAATACTTTGCTGATGCTACCGGCTCTATAAAAAGTGTATTGCCCGTAGATGATTTATCAATCACACTACCTGAAATTCTAAACTTATACTCCTTCTTTACAGGAATACAAACATGACCATTTCTAAACGTGCTAAAGCTATCCGACATGCATTCCTTATTACTTCGAATCACCTGCTCTGCCTTCTCACGCATCTTCTCTTCACTTCGCTGAATATCTCTTCGAACATCCTGTAGCTTAGCAGATGCCTGGTCTGCTACTGTTTCATTATAAATGGCTCGGCTTATTTCATCCTTCAAGTCATCTAAATCATCCAGATTCTCCACATAATAAGCCAATGAATTATCATAGCCCTTACCGCTCTCCAGATAATCCATCAATCTTCTGACCGCTGTAAGTGCTGTTCTTACAATCTCTAGCTGATATGGTGCTAGACAATCACCCTTGGATGCAATCATCAGGATTTCATCCATACCATTCAGCGATACAAGTGGGGGATTTCCACACTTCTCCAGTAACTGTCTGCTTTCTGTAGTTTCTCTTAATTTGGCAGTCAATTCCAATTCCGATAAAAAAGGACTTGTCTCCTCAATCATCTGCTTCGCCTTCTGTGTAAGGGCGTACTCCTGCCATAACTGCTTTATTTTGTTAAATTCTAAAATTCTTTCTTCCTGATTCATTGTTCTGTCTCCTATTGCAATTAAAAGTTATATTTGTTTTCTAAATAAATCCTTTTACGATTCTGCAACCAAAAGACAGTCGTTTCGTCCCAAAGCACTTTTAAATAGTTTTGCATGCAAAACTCTTGCGCCGAGCATGGTCGCATGCGACATATTCACTACATGCGAGTGCGCATCCATGTAATATGCCTTATTCTTGTAAAAGAATAAGGCACGGCTTACCAGCCATGCCTCCATTTATACATAGATTACTCCAATACTAATCTACTACTATGAGAATATAAGACATCATAATCACTTCGTGATTCCGATATGGCTATGGCCATCCGGCCAGCATGATGTCTATCGACATATAGCATATAAGACGAAAACATAGGCAATACCTACTTGCCAATGTCAGGGCAGACTCCACCTGTAAAAGGGTACAAATCCCTAGTGAAAAACTGTCTGCACTGCAACTATTTAGTTTGCAGAATCCTCTTTTCTTACAATGCTTGTCATAAAATCCTCCTATAATTTCTTTTATTTTCTAAATAATAGCACAATAATTGTACCACGTCAAACTACACTTCTGGAATCTCATACTCCAAAGTTTTTTCTACTTCACCGTCGTAGTAGGTTACTTGAAAGCATGTCTTGTCCTTCTTTAAGGCAATCCCCTTATATTCATACCCTTCCAACTCTGGGAATTGTATTTCTTCTGGAAATCCTGTGATAGAATCCTGCATACTGTCATAATAAGTATAATAACAATACTGAATAATCTCCGTGTCCTGCTCGTCCAAACAAGTACATACACCTACACGATTATAACCAACACTAATCGGATGATATTGCAGCACATCTACCACTTCATCCCTTGTATTATCCTCCTGCCAGCCAACAACCTCACCATTTATTGTATCAACGCTCTTCAAATAAATATTATATCCCTCTGCACCAGTAAATTCTTCCATCTGACTGTCATAATTAGACGGTAAATAATCACTCTCTATCTTCCTTAAACTATCAGAACTTTTACATGCTGTATACACATATGTAATCTGTCTTTCGCCACTTAATAATGCATATTCATAAGAATCCCAATAACCATCTATCGCAATATATACAGGATAACGAAATCGTCCCACTTCTTCTTTTTGCAACGTGCACACTCTAGAACCATAGCTCTTTTTTGTATTTTCCAAACGCTTAATCTCTGCCTGATAGTCCTCCTCATTATATGAACATTGTAAAAACACCTCCAATGTAGGCACATTCCATGTATCCTGATAAGTATAATAGAAATCTACATTATCCGCGTTCTTAGCTATTTCCTCTGGAAATACAATAAATCCTGTCTTTACATTATTATCCGCAAATATTTTTTCTTGATACTTTTCTATATTGGTCGTGACATCTGGTGGCCCTCCCCATATAAAAAACATCATAAAAACACCTATAAGTGCCGATATAGTAATAAAACTTAATACTAGTCCAATGATAATTCCAATCAAAATTTTTTTCTTTTTCATCTTCACTCTCCTTATATCCACAACCACTAAATTCAATAATCACAGTACCAGCCCCAGATTTCACCATCAACCACCGTTATATCTTCCAGATATATATTGAATGCTTCTGCTTCATTTAATTCATACATACGACTATCAAAGTCCGATGGTATGAAACTGGTTGAAATCTTTTTTAAATCTCCTGATTCCTTGTATGCCGTATGAATATATGTAATCTGTCTCTCTCCTGTAAGCATTGCATATTCATAAGAATTCTCAAAACCATCTATCGCAATATATGCAGTATATGGATAGCGACCATCTTCCTCTTTCATGAGATTGGTTACTTTTGTTCCATATTTAAATGTCTTTTGTGCATGCTCCAATCGCTGAAGCTCTGCATGGTAATCCTCCTCATTGTAGGTACACTGTAAAAATATCTCCACAACTGGTGCTCCCAGAGGTTCACGATAATAAGAATAAAAATCAATATCCCTTGCACTCTGCGGTATTATCTCTGGAAACGTAATCAAACCTGAGTGCAAATTGTGATATCCTGCAATCGTTTCTTCATATTTGTTACTATCCTTCACAATCTCTGCCGAACCACCACTGATAAAAATGAAAAATAAAATAATAGCTACTGTGCATAACGTAATTAAGCTTATAACTACTCCTATAATCATTCCAATTAAAACTTTCCATCTGCCCTTCATCTGTTCCTTCTCCCTAATAGCCTCTCCTCTCGCTGTTATACCATATAACATATATACAACAACCAAAGCGCCAAACACACAATTGGTCCCAAGAATCCTATTACAATTCCTATCATGTAATATCGAAGCCCCTTTAACTTCTCCTTAAATTTTTGTCCTTTGGAAATCTCTTCCCTAAACTCCTGCTCTCTTTGTAGTTTAATTTCTTGATATTTACATCTACATCTCATACATCCCTCTAAATGCTCTCGTAACATTTCTGAAACACTATCGCAAGTTACGCCATCACAATAGGAAGGCAATAAGTCCTGCATCACTTCACAAGTTGGCTTTTCCATCTCATTTCCTCCTAAATCCCATCCAGATACAAGAATACCCACACTATAATTCCTATCATAAGACATGCGTATCCAATTATTCCTAACAACACCAATAATATCTTCGCCAATATCCTACGCCAGTGTTTTCTCCTGTGTTTATTCTCATTCTTTCTTGAGTCACATTTATTAAGCTGTAATGATAGATCTTCTCTCATAAGCTGATATACTTCTTTACACTCTTCACATACTTCTAGATGATTCTCAATGTAGATATCACTTTCCTTACAAGTCCTCTGTTCGATGTATAACGGAAGCAGGTCAAGGACAATATCGCATACATTATATTTTTCATTCATCTTTGCCAAGCTCCTTTCCCAACATCTGTTTTCCACGGTAGAAGGTTACTCGCGCCCAATTCTCTGTCTTTCCTAAGATTTCACCTATTTCACGAAAGCTTAACTCTCCAGACAGACGAAGCATCAAAACATCTTTGGTCGGACTTTCCAACTGTTGAATCCTCTTATAGATTTCCAGCTTCTGCTCATTGGAAATATACTCTTTCTCCAACTGTTGCTCTGCTGCCTGCTCAATGGCGGTGTCCATGGATACTTCTTTTCTACGTTTTTTCTTATCCAAATGCTGATAGAAACTGAACTTTGCAATCTGGCATAGCCAAGTAGACATCTTGCAGTCTCCTCTAAACATCCCCGCATTCTTTATCGCTCGATAAAAGGTTTCCTGCGTCAGCTCCTCAGCCAAATCATAATTGCCACCCGTAATGGTTATCAAATAACCGTACACTGTCTGATAATACTCTTCGCAGACCTTCTTCATATCCATGGTTTCACCTCCTCTTTTGTGTTCTTATATAATTAAGTCCAATGATTCTTCGATTCGTTACAAAATATTTTAAATTTATTAATAAATTTTGTGTTCATAGTTTTCTCACAACGTTAAGTTTATCTTATTATCGAATTATGTCAACTTATTCTCGCCAAAAGAGCCTGCCGATTTCTCGACAGGCTCTTCAAGACTACCCTCTATTTTGTAAAATCAATCTCATAACGCGTGCCATTTGAAAACAACACACCATCTGTTAGTTCAATACATAAAATACATGTATTCTTATCCGCAAAGTTATTATGTCCGTTATTAATCCACTCCGCAAAGGCTTGTCTCAACTTATCGGCGATTGCCTTATTCTCCTCTTTTTCGAAATATCCAAGGTTTATTCCCTTTCCATGAGCGGTAAACCAATCGCCTGCTATAGCAACCTTATTGTTCTTCTCAAGCTGTTTCATCTTATTGGATAATGCATATGTAATAATATAAAACGCTCCATCTTCATAATAAGCATTCACGTTTCGTACTGCTGGCATATCTTTATCTACAGTTGCCAATGCAATAATGTTATCCTTTCCAAAACGTTCCTTCATGATATTGGAAGCTTCCTGTGTTATTTTTTCCATAGTTATCCCCTTTGAATCATATTGTATCCATAGAATTATTGTACTACCCAAACCTAACTTTGTATACTAAATCATCTTTATTATAGCATACTAGACTTATGTACTATCTTACTTGTATACAATCCCTTTTCGCTCCGAAATCTTCTTAATTATTATAGCTACAATCAACACAAGAACCTCATAGATACCAAAAGTATGCCATACAACGGCTCCACCAAAATACATAGTCCTTTGCAAGCTCTAAGTAGCTATCCGTCGCCCCCAGCAATCGACAAACAGGACTTGTCAAGCCACAACCAATTAATGTAACCAAACAGCCCACGATAAAGTTAATCGTAACTGCATGCATAAAAGCATTCTGCGCACCTTCCTTATCACCTCGTCCAAAACGGATAGCAGTAATCGTAACTCCACCAATACTTGCCATAGCGTTAAGTGCCTGAACAATCAATACAAAAGGCAATGCAAGGTTTACTGCACCAAGTGCCTGCATTCCAGCTCCCTGACCTACGAAAATACCGTGTACAACTGAAAATAGAAACACACATGCATTTGCCAAAATCGCAGGCGCCACATTATTGAAAATCTTTTTCTTCTTGATAATTCCATAATTTTCTCCTCGTATCTCTTCTAGTTAAACCAGATTTGTACATATTCTGCAATAGCAGGTACTAAAGTCTTTATCTCTTTTCCAGAGGTATTAATACATAAATGATAGGATTCTTTATCTCCCCATGTTTCCTCAGTAAACAGTTCGCGATATGCGGCACGCTCCCTATCAACCTGCTTCATTCTCCATACCATTTCTTTTTCAGAAATATGTGCAACATAGTTCTTATCAAATCCGTGTTTTTCTGCGACCATATCAATGATTTCATGGTCATAACAAGGTATTCCAAGTTCATCTGCCAGACGCTTTCCAAGCTCTCGTCCTCCACTTCCAAATTCTCGACTAATCGTAATGATTTTCATGGTTATTGCTCCTTTCGTTTTTTTACACAAAAAAAGTGCCCCCGATTATTTTTCAATAACCGAGCGCACTCGACATCTTTCCCGATATTACAATTGCGATTGTAAATCCCCCGATGACTTATATTCTGTTTTCTTGTGTATTTGTTTATAATCTTTCAACATGTTTTCAAATAGTTGATAGTATAATATACATTTTATTTATTGTCAATTGTCTTATGAGACACTCTTAAAAAGTTATCTCATCCTCTCACACGTTCCTGAAACTTCACCAACTCATCGGTCATTCTTTTTGCTGTAACATAGTTTTGTATCCAATCTATTATGCTTGCAACAACATATATCAGGAAAATGCTGATGCCAACACTCACTATAATCTTTGGTTGCTGCCAATATACCTCTGCTCCGTAAAATGCTGCAAAAAGAACTAATACTTCAATCAAGATAAACTGAAGCACCTTTCGCACAAAAAGTGCTTTTACTGATAATTCTTTCTTAGAATACATTACAATATTCGGCAAGGTACCTACAGCACCATAAATCAAAGGCGCCTCAAAGGCCTCATAACCAAATTGGATGTCTGGTGCAAACCACAGCCCCATCACAAGTATTGCTACATTAACCAATGTTACTACTGTAAAAAATGTTCTAATCAAATCTATTGTAAATTCTTTTCCATGCATTCCTAGATACCACCCTTCAATGCGTTTTTCAGTTCCTGCACATATTTTCTGGAAATAATAATTTCCTCACCACTCTGTAAAATCGCCAAGAAGCGACCATTTAAGGCAGGCTTAATTGACTTCACTTTCATTAGGTTCAAAAGAAGAGACTTGGATACGCGAAGAAAATATTTTTCCTTCAAAAGTTCCTCTAGCTCGTATAGCTTTTGTCTGGTCTCATAGACCTGCTTCTGCGTGTAAAGAAACACCTTATTATCCACTGCTTCAATGTAACAAACATCTAAAACAGGAACCTCATACTGCTTCCCTTCCTGTACACCAGTTAACTGTCCCTGCCTGGTCTTTACAAAGGTTACAATCTCCCGAACCTCTTCTGTTATTTCATGGCAACGTATCTCTATCTGCTCAGGCTGCCCTTTTGCAATTCTTAATAATTTGATTTCCATCTTAGTAACATTCCTTTATCGTCACAATATCTTCATCCTTTAAATAACCGTTAAAAAACTCCAAAATGACTTCATTCATCGTAATAATACATTCCTCGGCATCCACTTCTCCCACTCCTAAAAGTGAAGCAAGAATCGGAGAATAAAGTGGTAAATCTGTAAAATTCATATGTCCACTACCCTTGAAATAAGTATACTTACTGTCAACTGCGTTTTCAAGCAACACATGGGTCACATCCAGACTTTTCACCTCGCTCCTCATCATATGGTGCGCTTCATTGCTTAAGAATAGCAACGGCACGGGATAAGCCTCTTCATACAATATGAATTCTCCATTCTCATAGCCGAACTCCTCACCAAGCATAGAGCCATCAAGATCAATCGCAGCGTCAATATCATCTCTGGTTCGCCCCATCGTCACACTAGCCGCACCACCAAGAGAATGTCCCATCAAACCAATTTTTTCTGTATCAATCATTGTTAATACACTGAGAAGCTCTTGTCTTATTGCATCATCTGTAGAAAACCATGTATCTGCCAATAACTCACTTGTCATATTTGCTTTTTTCACACTATCGAGCACAAAACTCATATCCGCCACTCGAATATCCAACCACTGATGTGACAGCTCTATAATCTCTTCCTCTGGTGTACCATCCTCATTAATATACATCACCTCTTGCATAAACTCGGGATTAACCGTAATCGTCTTCCCATCTGTGTCCTTGGTAAAAAATGAATGGTACGGATGGTCCAAGCTGATGACCACATAGCCATGACTGGCTAACTCCATATATGTAGATGTATTGCTCTGATAATATCCAAATGCTCCATGAGAGAAGATTACTAACGGAAAACTCTTCTCACTGCTCTCTTCCACGTCAGGATAATAAAAATATATCGGAACTTCACGATTCGAGCCATCTGTTTCAAAGGTTTCCACCCTCTCGTCATCCACAAGAATTGTCGCTACCTGCTTTACCTCGTAAGGACCTGTAGTTGGAAGTCCTTCATAATCTGTAAACAGAATCTTTGGTATCATTATAATTACAATTATTAGTAACAATAAAATTCCCCCGATTATGAACCACACTTTATGCTTTCTCTTTTCAATCTTCATATATAATCACCTTCCCTTTCGTTAATACGATGACTATAAATGAAATATAAAAAAGCAGCAATAGTTTGCATGGTAAGATGCATTTTTGAGTAATGAAATGCATTTTTAAGAATTTATCCCTATAATAACCAACAAAGGCGAGGTCGGTATCTCTCCGCCTCGCCTTTGATTTATTTCTCTATCTTCATAGAATTTACCATATTAGTTACCATATCCAGGAACATTGCTGTATAATCTTCCGCTATATCCTGCGATATATTTTCAAAACAAATCTGTCCTGTCATCATCTTCTTACCATCAATTACGACAAAAGAAAAACCGTCCTGCAATCCATCAGCTCCTGCATAGGTTCTAATCTCTCTAAATATACCATCATCCCCTGTAACCTGATAGCATAAATCTCCTACTGTTTCAACATACAAATCAGAGGTTGTCGCATTGGCATTCAAATGAACTCCATATACACTGTCTGCATATCTAAATAATGAATATCTTCCACCCCAACTAAGTTCATATGATTTAAAATAATCTAATCTTAAACTTGCTGATGAAGAAAGGAAATAATACATACTTGCAATATCTTCCATATTATTAATTCCTATTCTTCTGCTTACTGAATATCCTGTAATTTTCTTGGTATTTGAATCAACGCGAACCGTTAACCCTATTGGAGAATCAGTTCCCATTTCGTATATATAATTTTTTACTTCAATACCATTAAACGCTGTAGGCTCACCATACTCTTCCTTAATCCACGAGTCTGAGTCTCCCATCTTCATTCCACCTGGTATATAAATATCGAATGTATCCTTTACCGTATCCGACAAATTTTCTGGTTCAATATCAATCGTAGTAATTTCTGGATTCAAACCAGCTATAGTATGTCCTTTACCTATTCTACAAGATATTTCGCTACTAAATAGCTTTTCTCCTCCAAAATAATAATATACAGTGTAGTCTGTATATTCCTCAAGCTCAGCATCTTTAGCAATTCCCTCTATTTCATAATCAAAACCAAGTGCAATCAAATCATTGAAATTAATAGGCAACTGAACAAGTACATCATTAACCTGTATTATACCGTCATACCACTTTGCTTCCAATATTTCTAGCTTTGCTTCATAATTAACGATTCTTAATTCTTCGCTCTCCTCAATTGTTGTTTCCTCTTCTACACTTTCTTCACTCTCTGCAACATCTGTAGAAATAAAACTTTCTACTGCTTCGCCTCCACTTAATGCTATTGTTTCATCTACAATATTCACATCTTCTGCTTGATTTCCACATGCTGTTAACGCTAAGCATATGCATACTGCAGCAAGCCCTACTCTTACTCTTTTCATCTGATACTCCTCAATTATGTCTCTTTATTATGTAAATTAAATTATTCCAAAAAATAAACCCATAGGAATGCATGCATTCCCATGGGTAATATTTACTTATATACTTAGCCTACAGCTATCGTATTACTCGATGATTGTAGCAACACGGCCTGAACCTACTGTACGTCCACCTTCACGGATAGCGAATGTAAGACCCTGCTCCATAGCGATTGGATGGATGAGCTCGATTGTCATCTCAACGTTATCGCCAGGCATACACATCTCTGTACCTGCTGGTAACTCACAAACACCTGTTACGTCTGTTGTTCTGAAGTAGAACTGAGGTCTATAGTTGTTGAAGAAAGGAGTATGACGTCCACCCTCTTCCTTTGTTAAAACGTAAACCTGAGCTGTAAACTTCTTGTGGCACTTAACTGTACCTGGCTTAGAAAGAACCTGTCCTCTCTGGATCTCTGTTCTCTGGATACCACGAAGAAGAGCACCGATGTTATCACCAGCCTGAGCCTCATCAAGAAGCTTTCTGAACATCTCGATACCTGTACATACAGTCTTCTTTGTCTCCTCGCTGATACCAACGATTTCAACTTCCTCATTTACATGAAGAACACCACGCTCTACTCTACCTGTAGCAACTGTACCACGGCCTGTGATTGTGAAGATATCCTCGATTGGCATAAGGAATGGCTTATCTGTAGCACGCTCTGGATCTGGAATGAACTCATCAACTGTGCTCATTAACTCCATAATCTTGTCGCCCCACTCGCCGTTTGGATCCTCAAGAGCCTTAAGAGCTGAACCACGGATAATTGGACAATCTGTGAACTCATACTCCTCTAACTGCTCTGAGATTTCCATCTCTACTAACTCTAATAACTCTGGGTCGTCTACCATATCACACTTGTTCATGAATACAACGATGTAAGGTACACCTACCTGACGAGAAAGAAGGATGTGCTCCTTTGTCTGAGCCATAACACCGTCAGTTGCAGCTACTACTAAGATAGCGCCGTCCATCTGAGCAGCACCTGTGATCATGTTCTTTACATAGTCAGCATGTCCTGGACAGTCAACGTGTGCGTAATGTCTCTTCTCTGTCTGGTACTCAACGTGAGCTGTAGAAATTGTGATACCTCTTTCTCTCTCTTCTGGAGCCTTATCGATATTCTCAAAATCTACCTTCTCATTACCTGCTACTCTCTCAGCTAAAACCTTTGTGATAGCTGCTGTAGTAGTTGTCTTACCATGGTCTACGTGTCCGATTGTACCAATGTTACAATGTGGTTTAGTTCTGTCAAATTTAGCCTTTGCCATTTTTGAAGTCCTCCTTAAATTTGATATAAAAATAATATTGGTTTCATAAATATAAAACGTTTTTACTCAACTAGTTTGATTATATAAAAAACCAGTAAGTTTTTCAAGCAGAATTTTACCTGCTCTATATATACCTGCACTCCCTAAGAAGTGCAGGATATTTTAATATTTAAAAATACTATTTAGCCTTAGCTGCAAGTACCTTGTCCTGTACTGACTTTGGAACCTGCTCATACTTATCGAAGAACATTGAGTAGTTTCCACGTCCCTGTGTCTTAGAACGTAAGTCTGTAGAGTAACCGAACATCTCAGCAAGTGGAACGAAACCACGAACGATCTTACCACCGCCAAGGTCATCCATACCCTCGATACGTCCACGACGAGAGTTGATATCACCGATAACATCTCCCATGTACTCTTCTGGCATAGTAACCTCTACCTTCATGATAGGCTCAAGAAGTACAGGTGATGCCTTCTGCATAGCTTCCTTGAATGCAAGAGAACCTGCAATGTGGAATGCCATTTCTGAAGAGTCAACTTCATGGTATGAACCGTCATATACGTTAGCGTGTACACCAACTACAGGGAATCCGCCAAGGATACCAGCCTTAGTAGCTTCTTCAATACCCTCACCAACAGCTGGGATATATTCCTTAGGAATAGCACCACCAACTACTGTTGATTCGAACTTGAATAACTCTTCACCGTTAGCATCCATAGGACTGAACTTAACCTTACAGTGACCGTACTGTCCACGTCCACCTGACTGCTTAGCGTACTTACTATCAATATCAACTTCCTTAGTAATAGCTTCCTTGTATGCAACCTGAGGTGCACCAACGTTAGCTTCTACCTTAAACTCACGGAGAAGTCTGTCAACGATAATCTCAAGGTGAAGCTCACCCATACCAGCGATGATTGTCTGACCTGTCTCCTGATTTGTATGAGCACGGAATGTAGGATCCTCTTCTGCAAGCTTAGCAAGAGCCTCACCCATCTTACCCTGTCCAGCTTTTGTCTTAGGCTCGATAGCGAGCTCGATAACTGGCTCTGGGAATTCCATAGACTCAAGGATAACTGGATGCTGCTCATCACAGATTGTATCACCTGTTGTAGTGAACTTGAAACCTACTGCTGCTGCGATATCACCAGAGTAAACCTTATCAAGCTCTGCTCTCTTATTAGCATGCATCTGAAGAATACGTCCAACACGCTCCTTCTTATCCTTTGTTGCATTATATACATATGAACCTGAGTTCACTGTACCTGAATATACACGGAAGTAAGCAAGCTTACCTACGAATGGGTCTGTCATAATCTTGAATGCTAAAGCAGAGAATGGCTCATCATCAGATGAGTGTCTCTCGATCTCGTTACCCTCCATATCAACACCCTTAATAGCTGGGATGTCTGTAGGAGCTGGCATATACTCGATAACAGCATCAAGTAACTTCTGTACGCCCTTATTTCTGTAAGATGTACCACAGCAAACAGGAATACACTGGCACTCACAAGTTGCTTTTCTTAAAACAGCCTTTAACTGCTCAACTGAAGGCTCTTCACCCTCAAGATACATCATCATTAATTCATCGTCTAACTCGCAGATCTTCTCTACTAACTCAGCATGATATAACTCAGCCTCATCAGCCATAGCACCTAAATCGTCTGTAACAGTGATATCATCACCCTTATCATCGTTGTAGATGTATGCCTTCATCTCGAATAAGTCGATAATTCCCTTGAACTCATCTTCCTTACCGATTGGTAACTGGAGACAAATTGCGTTCTTT
>JAFUKJ010000001.1 GCA_017467805.1 Lachnospiraceae bacterium | reverse complement strand
AGTAATTAATATCTTATCTCCAACCTCTTCTCCATATACATCGTTAATCGTTTTGAAATTACGAATATCCGAGCAGACAATTATGAATTTCTCATGCGGATGCGCCTTCATCAACCGTTCTGACTCCGCCAGAAAATGATTTCTGGTAAATACATCCGTCAATGTATCGTGAGTCGCAAGATACTGTTGCTTTGCCAGAAGCCTTCTTTCCTCCGTCACATCATGGAACAGATAATAACAACCGTTATGTTTCCATTCCTGGTCCACAATATCCTTAAATACCACTTCAAAAATATGTTGATATCCGTCTACCTCTATGCTCAATTCCTTTTGATTTATGTTATATAAATTCCATGTCTCTCTAAATTGTGACAAGGTAATATCAGGCGAAACAAAATATTCCTCGGCTCTATGATTGGCATAAATGCACACATCATCAATATCAAAAAGTACAATCGCATCTCTCATATCAAATAACACTTGTGATTGTATCTTATTACGCAGCTTTGTAGGCACATAATAATATCCAAAATACACCAGCAGCATTGCCGCCCATGAGAAGGAGATAATTGATAAATCAATCGGCATATCAATGATAAGGAAAAAACCATCCAATGCAACAGAAAAAATCAGTGTACCGCCTAAGCCTGAGTACTTCATGCGGTACATACGAGGTGCTCTCACATACGCAGTTAACAGCTTTATAAATACAAAAGTCAGAAGCATATAACACAGGAAAACATGCGTATAAAATACCCATGATTTATCAATCTGTAAATAAACCTCATCATTTACTATCATCGTTGAAAATCTCATGGCGTGTCCAAATACGATATTTAAAATAAGTGAAATGGCATCTACCACAATGATTGCTTTCCAATACCATTTGAATAGAAAATGCCTGCTATTTCCAGAAGTATAGATACAAGCATATAGCAAAAAGTGATAACACAATATATTATGACACGCAAAATAGAAGGTAATGCATACCTCCATCACAAAAAGGCTCTCGGATAAGAGCATTATAATAGTGAGTACTACCATACATGCTCCTATTGTAATAGTTCCTAATGCAGTTTTTGTAAAAGGCTCTTTTCTTCCATAAATTTTCTTGGCACACCCCATTAGGACTGCAAGAACAATAAAGAAGCATATTACATATCCGATTTTTGTCATCTTCGCTTCTCCTCACACTAAATCCACTATAACTATTATTTTATATCATTTTCAGTTTTTTGTCTTTCTTTTTTTGCCTTTTCTGTTTATTTATTTCTTTTTCGTTTTTACAGATACATTTTATGTTATGTAGCACTTGTTATTGCATCTTATTCTTTCCTATAAAGTTTAAATATGCTATAATGTATTCTTGTTATAGATATCAAGGAGGCTTCAATGAGTACAGTATTAATAAGCTGCGCCATAGGATATTTTTTTGGATGTTTAAGTCCTTCCTGGGCAGTTGGTAAACTAAAGCAAGTAAATATTCGTAATGCAGGAAGTGGTAATTTAGGAGCGACCAATGTATTTTTGCATGTCAGTAAAGCATTTGGATTGCTCATCATGGTTTTTGATATTTTTAAAAGTGTATTAGCGATTCAAATTGTAAGATTTTTATTTGCAGGTTCTGCATACGCCCCTGCATTAGCAGGTGCTTTTGCCATCATCGGACATATATATCCTTTCTATCTGAAGTTTCAGGGCGGAAAAGGCAGTGCATGTCTGGTTGGTACGATTCTTGGACTAACACCAAGACTTTTTGTACCATTCGTAGTTGGCTGCATCCTGATTGGAGTAATTGCCAATTATCTCTGTGTTGCTCCATTATTAGCATCCAGCACTTATCCTATCGTTTGCGGATTAGCAACACAAAGCTTATACAATTTCTTCATCCTTGCGATAGCAGGTGTTATTATGGTTCTAAAGCATCGTGATAATATTATTCGTATGCGCAATCACACAGAACCTAAAGTAAGAAACTATTTTGACAAAGATTAATTATGCGCCGTCAGGCAAAAAAGAACGCCACATTTTGTGACGTTCTTTTTTGTATCATGTGTTATTTATACAATTCTCCAAATACATTTTCGCAAATATCAATGCAATACTGTAGTGAAAAGCTTGCATCCTGTAAGCGCATCTGATTCTGGGCAGCAAGCTCCTCTGTATAATCCGCCAGTCGATAGGTGGTTATCTGTCCTCTGCCCTCCACCAAATGTGTTACCAATGGCTCCACGCCATAATCTGTAATCACTGCTTCTCCATTCTCCATAGATATACTTATCTGTGCCATTGCCCCCAGCATACGTGCTGCTGCTCCTGTATGATTTCCACTGGTTGCATTAATAAAATTGCCAATTGAATAATAAACTAAGGTCTCATTTCCATTCTCTCCAGTTACCCACTTTACAGGCTCTACTACATGGGGATGTGTACCAATAACCAAATCTACACCTAAATCCGCTAAAAATTGCGCCTGTTTTTTTTGACTGGAGGTTTCTTCAAATACATATTCTGTTCCCCAGTGTGGACATACAATCACAAAGTCTGAGATTTCCTGTGCTGCTGCTACATCCTCTGCAATCGCCTGCTTATCCCACATATCAACTGCATAAGGCATGTCTTCTGGAAGTGCAATTCCATTGGTTCCATATGTATAATTAAGAATCGCAATGCGAATCCCCTCTATCTCTGTTACATAGATTTCCTGAGCATCCTCCTGGGTATCATGTATTCCTACAACACCAATCTCAGGGTAAGTGGTATCCCAGAACTCCAGACAACGAAGCAAGCCCTTTTTGCCCTTATCCAATGCATGATTCGTCGCATGTAATATCACATCAAAGCCTGCATCCACCAGACTGTCTCCGACCTCAAAGGCACCATTAAAATTAGGATAGCCTGATAGCTTAAGCTCTGTACCTCCTAATATAACCTCCTGATTTACCAGCGCCAAATCCGCTCCCGCAATATCCTCCTTCACTTGAGCAAACATGTGGTCATAATTGTAAGTCCCGTCCTCCATCAAGCCGCTCTCATTTACTCTTGTATGCAGAAGAATATCACCCACCATAACAATATCGACCTGCGGTAGTTCAGGGATTACTTCTGTCTGCAATTCAGTCATGCTTTCCGTTGTTGGAACTGTTTCATCCATTAAAATATCAATCGTTATCGATTCTGATTCAACGACATTTGCCGATTCTATAACCTGCAGAGTCTCTTCTGATACTTGGCTTGTAAGCTCCTCTTGCATAGAACTTTCCTCTACCTGAATCTGTGTCTCAACGCTCTGTCCACATGCCGACAAACAGCATAGCACCCCTGCAATTACAATACTACTTACCAGTTTTTTTCTCATTTTGTCCCCCCTATATTTCATAACACTCATTATTCTATCCTTTACTCCACATATAGCAGTATGCCTGTGTTCTTGCCGCAAAACGCTGTGTCTGTAACAATTGTCTTACCTCTTCTCTACTATACAGTCCAGGCTCTATCTCTTCTACAGTAGAGGTGCTCGCCTGGAATGTTCCGCGCACTTTCCCTACCACGCATACATTCATCTCATTACTAAAGCCTACTGCACTATAGCTGATTCCAATAAAATCATCTATCTCATAAAGCTCAAGTCCTGTTTCCTCCCAAACCTCACGCTTTGCACTTTCCTGTGGACTTTCGCCTTCATCTATCAACCCTGCTGGGAAATTATACACCCAATTTCCTACTGCCATGCGATATTCCTTATTGAGCAGAATTCTCTCACCGCTTTCATCTGTCGCAATCACTACCACTGCATCTGGTGCTTCTCCTTGAAGCTCCTCTATCGTCTTCAAATCCTTTTTACGGCTGATAATCTCATATATCTTTTCCTGATTATCTACTGTTTCATATGCTACATCATATCGGGTAATAAACTTACCCGTTTCTCTTTTTTCTATGCCTTTAAATTTCATGCGCTATCCTCTCACACCATATTCTTATGTCAACTATTTTATATTCTATATTATACATCTATCCTCTACCACTAAGCAATGTGCATTTATTCTAAGATACAAAAAGCGACTATGCTTCAATTTATTTTTACTGAAGCATAGCCACTTTAATATTGAGAGAGTCTATTAGCTACTGCAAGCGTATATCAGTCGCTATTTGATATATCTAATTCAATTTCTCAATTGTTAAATATAAATCCACTGAACCACTTCCGAACCACCACATCTGTATATAAATATTATTGGTTCCATCATAAACAGCTGTCATATCCAATGTTGCAGATGCATTGCAGGAATCATCATTAGAATAATTTGAGCAAATCCATGTTGCGCTTCCGTTCTCATTTGACATTGCTCCTAAACCACCACCGTAGTATGTATTACCTGCAAACTTTGCTGTAATTCTTACGTCATCTCCTACTGTCAAATCTGAGATGTAGTCATTCAGATTAAGTACATACTCTGTCTGCGCTGTATAGGTATGCACAAGCTTGTTCGACATTATTGTTGATGCTGTTGAACCAGAAGATGAGGACTCAGATGATTCAGCTTCTGATGATTCTTCCACTGAAGGCTCTTCCTCTTTTTCAGCCTCAACCTTTGTCAAATACCAATTCTGACACGCATGACCGTTATCTTCCCACTCCTGCACGTTAGCACCTGAGCTTGTAAGAGCATTTACGATTTCTACACAAGAGGTATCCTGAGAAACCTTTGTATAAATCTTGTAACTTCCATCACTATTCTTTGTAAATTTGAACAACTGAGCATCACAATTGGTGTCAGAGTAAATCTGAATATTCGTTCCATTCGTAGCTGCTCCATTTGCAATATCCAATAAATAGGTATTACCATCTCCTACCTGGCTATAAAGCTTGTAATAACCGTCGCCTGCATATTCTACGCGCCATGTATTGTGGCTTGCTGCACCATCGGCTCCCCACTGCTGTACATTGGTTCCATTTGCTGCCGAGCCGCCTGTTACCTCCATGTATAAACCACTGTTTGCGTTCTTAATCATGTAAATTGCACCATCTTCCAATGCTGAAGCCGGCTTAATTGTACTTTCTACCTCTGGCTGTGTAGATTCTTCTTCCTCTTCTTCTAACACTACCTGTGTTAAAATCCAGTTCTGACATGCATGACCGTTATCTGACCACTGCTGTACATTTGCGCCAGAAGATGTCAGTGCATTTACAATTTCTACACAAGATGCATCATTTGATGTCTTTGTATAAATCTTATATGAACCATCGCTATTCTTTACAAATTTGAAAAGCTGTGCATCTGAACCAGAATCTGTATAAATTTCAATATTTGTTCCATCATCTGCTTTTGCACCTGTTACATCTAACAAGTAAGTCTTTCCATCTCCTACCTGACTGTATAACTTATAGTAGCCATTTCCTGCTGATTCTGCACGCCATGTGTTGTGATTTGCCGCACCATCTGCTCCCCACTGCTGTACATTCGCTCCATTTTCTGCTGAGCCATTGGCTACTTCCATGTACAAACCACTGTTTGCATTCTTAATCATATAAAGTGCACCATTTACAAGTTCTGCTCCCTGCTTAATTGTGCTTTCCACTGTTGGTGTTTCCTCTTCAACCTCTACCTTGAAGTCAACCTGTGTCAGCTTCCAGTTCTGGCAATTATGTCCATTTGCTGCCCACTGCTGTACATTCGCTCCTGAAGATGTTAATGCATTTGTTACCTCCACACATGAGCCATCGTTAGATGCCTTAGTATAAATTCTATAGCTACCATCACCATTCTTCACAAACTTGAAGAGCTGTGCACTGGAGCCAGAATCTGTATAGATTTCGATATTTGTTCCATTTGCTGATTTCGCACCTGTAACATCTAATAAATATGTATTGCCATCGCCTACCTGGCTATATAACTTATAGTAACCATTTCCTGCATATTCTGCACGCCAAACATTATGCTGTGCTGCGCCATCTGCTCCCCACTGCTGTACATTGGCTCCCTTTTCTGCTGAGCCGTTGGCTACTTCCATATATAAACCACTGTTTACATTCTGAATCATGTAATATCCGCCATCTACCAATGCAGATGCTGCAAGTGGTGCATTTGTAGTTGAGCTGCTTCCAGAAGAACTGCTTCCGCCACGCACTGTTACGTTTGGCTTAGAAGGTAAGCTCTTATCCGAACCCAAATAGAAGCTTGCGTGTGGTGGCTGATTGTATGCAATATTCTGTCCTGCAACCTGATTACGATACTGTGGATCATGCATCAGAGTTGTAATTCTATAATCTGTATCATAGGTTGTAGCATAGATTCTGATTGCTGTTCCATCACTTGTAGGCCAGATAACCTCTTCTCTCCAGTCACCGAAAATATCTGCTGAAAGACAAGGCGTTGCCTTCGTTGAGTTGCAAGATGTACAGCTACTGTCCTGTACCAAAGTCTTTGAGCCGCTGCTTCCCTGATACTTCATAATCTTGTTGCCGTCAAGAAGTTCTCTCTCCAAATCACCATCCCAATAGGTTACAAAGTTAATCGATGGGCGATTTGACATTATTGTACTGCCTGAACCATTTAAAATATCATAGCCATTTCCCCAGAACTCTGCACCATCGTTTCCAGCCCAGATATTATCTGCACAACATCTTCCTGTATCTGAAGAAGCTGTCTTTCTAAAAATCTGTTTACCTGTTTTAGCATCCAACAATGTAGTTCCATATGGGCTTACCTCATGACAAACCCAAAGTTCTAAGCCAGAACGATTTGGAAGGAAATCTCCAAGATGCATCGCATCTCCATGGCCTAATTTAGAACACCACAAAATCTTTCCATTGTCATCAAGACAGGTTGCACCAAGAATTAATTCCTGCTTACCATCACCGTCTACATCAGCAGGCATACAGTTATGATTACCATTTCCCTTTGCTGCTGAGTTTCCTGAATCATTTGAATCAAAATACCAACGCTTTACCAGCTTGTCATTTACAACGTCATATGCACAGGCTGTCATACGTGTATAATATCCACGTACTGTTACCGCACTTGGCTTATTTGAATCAAAGTAACATACCGCACCTAAGAAACGGTCACAACGGTTACCATAGGAATCTCCCCACTTACTTACCGTACCACGAGCAGGTTCATAGTCTACAGTATCCAATACCTTACCTGTCGCACCGTCAAATAAGCTGTAGTACTCAGGTCCTGACAATACATATCCCTTAGAATTACGATAATCCTTAGATGCGTCTCCAATAACATTTCCCTGACCATCTACAGTTCCGTCCGCAGTCTTACAGGTCATCTCAGCCTTGCCATCTCCATCGAAGTCAGCAACTAAAAACTGTGTGTAATGTGCTCCTGCACGAATGTTCTTACCTAAGTCAATTCTCCATAGTCTGGTTCCGTCTAGCTTATAGCAGTCGATATACACATTACTGGTTTTACCCGATTGAGAATTATCCTTTGAATTAGATGGATCCCACTTCAAAAAAATCTCATATGTTCCATCTCCATCTACATCACCTACTGAACAATCGTTTGGCATGTAGCTAGAGCCTGGACGACTAAGATTCAGCTGCTTATATGAAGAGCCTGACTGAATCACTGGTGAATCTGTTGAAATCACTGAACCATTTACTACTGTTTCCACCTTATAACTGCTTGAGCTGCTGCCTGCTGTATCTAAATAACAGGTTGCATCTCCGGCATTACTGGTGTAAATTAACGAATTGTCTCTGTACAGCTTGAAAACTGTACTTGTTGAATCACTTGCCAGATATCTCCAACTGACAAGCATACCTGAACCTGTTGAAAACGCGGATACACCACGATTCAAATATTCAACAGTCGTTGTACTTGCTGCCTCTACGGTCTGCATTGTACTTACATTTCCCCCGATAGTAAGCGAAGCAGCCATAACAGCTATCCCCATTACACAACACGCTACTCTTTTCAGGCTTTTCCTGAAAACTCTTTTCTGTAACATCTTCTTTACCTCCTGTAATATAATTTTGCGTGTTGTTATATATTAGTCCTGTTCTTTTTGTTAATTAAATAACAATTTGTGAGCGAACGAGACTATTTACTACTGCTTCTTTATTGTAAAGCATTATGTAAACATATCAGTGCCATTTCTTTGGTTTTTTATGCCATTCTTTGTATTTTCGACACACTTTGAGCTTTAATGTGTTCATTTTATAATTTGCGCAATAATAATATCTATTGCGCAAATTATAAAAACTATTTATTTAGATATTATACTGTTAATTCACTCTTAGTACGTTCCATCCTCCAGACGCTGCATGAAGCGTTCCGTTTCTTCCTCATCCAATACACGGTTCTGCTGTGCAAGCATCTGCTCTTTCTCATACTCTGTTATCTTTCCATGCTTATCTATTCTATTTTCCATTTGTGCTGCACCAATCGCAACTCCATAACCTAATCCATTTGTTATAGCTAAATTATCATTATATCCATCCATATATTCTTACCTGCCTTTTTACAAAAATGTTACTGACTATTCATAGTGTGTCCTATTCATCACTTATTATTTATGACAAATAAAAAATATATCGTTCAGTCCTCATTTATTCGCTTTTGTCAATCTACCGTACGTCTAGATAGTCAAATGCTTTTGACACAGATATTTAACTAAATTTGAATTCAGTTGAGCCATGCACAGATGGACCGAATTGACTGCTGGGAGCTTGCTCACAGGCAGGCATATTCGAGTACAGCTGTATACGGCGATGCCGTACATGAGGAAGTAGCCCGTAAGGGCGGATTCCGAATGAAGTATGGCGGGGT
>JAFUKJ010000047.1 GCA_017467805.1 Lachnospiraceae bacterium | reverse complement strand
TGATGATGGGGGATGCAGGCTCAAGAGCTATCGGACTCTTTATTGCGATTGCCGTTATGAAGACAGGAAGTCCATTCCTTTACTTTTTAGTAGCATGTGTATTGATGCTGGATGGAGGTCTTGGACTTGTGAAGGTAGCATTGCTTCGATTCTTCAAGATTAAGATACTGACTAATATCAGAACCCCTTTGCATGACCATGTTCGTAAGAATAAGAACTGGTCTAATGCACAGACCGTATTCAAGTTTGAAATTATACAGATTATGATTTCCATGGCAACGATTTGGTTGTTGATGGGAATGTAAAAAAAGCGTGTGGAACTTCAAATCCACACGCTTTTGTCGTGTGCGCCTAGCGGCGCACATTTTTACTTAAGATTATATCTTTGTACTCCACTGAGAGCAATCCCACACGTCTGTTGCAAGTCCATCATAGAACTCAGGCTCATGGCAAACCATGAGAATACTTCCCTTGTAGTCCTGTAAAGCTCTCTTTAACTCAGCCTTAGCGTCCACATCCAAGTGGTTTGTCGGCTCGTCGAGAAGCAGGATGTTGGTAGGCTTATTAATCAGCTTACAAAGTCTAACCTTAGCCTGTTCACCACCTGAGAGAACCTTAACCTTGCTCTCGATATGCTTTGTAGTCAAACCACACTTAGCAAGAGCAGAACGTACCTCATACTGTGTAAAGGAAGGGAATTCATTCCAAACCTCTTCGATACAGGTTGTAGAGATAGACTGGTCCATCTCCTGTTCAAAATAACCGATTTCTAAGTAATCGCCAAGCTCAACACCACCGTTAAGAGCAGGAATCAGTCCAAGAATACTCTTTAATAAAGTAGTTTTACCAATACCGTTAGCACCAGTTAATACAACCTTTTGACCACGCTCCATAGAAAGGGATAATGGCTTGGATAAAGCCTCATCATATCCAATTACCAAGCTCTTTGTGGTAAAGATATATCTTCCACTGGTCCTTGCTTCCTTGAATCGAAACTCTGGCTTTGGCTTTTCTGCCGCAAGCTCAATCACATCCATCTTATCCAGCTTCTTCTGACGGGACATCGCCATATTTCTGGTAGCAACACGTGCCTTATTACGGGCAACGAAGTCCTTCAAATCAGCAATTTCCTTCTGCTGTTTATTATAAGCCGCCTCAAGCTGTGCCTTCTTCATGGCATATACTTCCTGGAACTTGTCGTAGTCGCCCACATATCTGGTAAGCTGCGCATTGTCCATATGATAAATTAAGTTAATAACACTATTTAAGAAAGGAATATCATGAGAAATCAAAATAAAAGCATTCTCATATTCCTGTAAGTATCTCTTCAACCATTCGATATGATTCACATCAAGGTAGTTAGTAGGCTCGTCTAAGAGAAGAATATCTGGCTTCTCTAATAAAAGCTTAGCTAATAAAATCTTCGTTCTCTGACCACCACTAAGGTCAGTTACATCAGTCTCAAGGCCAACCTCTAAGATACCTAAAGCTCTTGCAACCTCTTCAATCTTAGCATCAATCATATAGAAATCATGCTGTGTCAGAAGGTCCTGAATTGTACCAAGCTCCTCCATATATTCATTCAATTCGTCCTCAGAAGCTTCACCCATCTTGTCACAGATATCGTTCATTCTGGCTTCCATTTCATATAAGAAATCAAATGCAGATGCAAGAACATCTCTGACAGACATACCCTTCTGCAAAGCAGTATGCTGGTCAAGATATCCCACGCGAACATTCTTAGACCACTCTACCTTACCTTCATCAGGCATAAGCTTTCCTGTAATAATATTCATGAAAGTAGACTTACCTTCACCATTTGCACCAATCAGACCAATATGCTCTCCCTTTAATAAACGGAAGGAAACATCAGTAAAAATTGTTCTGTCTCCAAAGCCGTGGGAAAGATTCTCAACATTTAAAATACTCATATCAATACCTTTCTAAAACAAAGCTATGTATTTACCTAACAATCGAGATTATAAAGGAAATTTGTGTTTCGCGCAATAAAAACAAGGTTTTAGAAAAATAATGAGTAGAAATATATTGACAGCCATAAAATACTAGTGTACTATTTAACTAGTTCACTGGTACACGAAAGGAAGTGAGTAAATGGAATATGAAAATAACATACCGATATACCTGCAGGTCATGAATCGGATTAAGAAGGATATGATACAAGGAAAGCTACCTATGGGAGCGAAGCTGCCCTCTACGAGAGATATGGCAGTCCAATATCACATTAACCCCAATACAGCAGGAAGAATTTACAAGGAGATGGAGCAGCAGAATATGTGTTACACCAAGAGAGGTTTAGGAACCTTTGTAACAGAGGATGCAACAGTATTTGCTGCGATGAAGGAAGCTATGGCGGAGGAAGTATTAGAAACATTTATCAAAGAAATGAAGGATTTAGGTTATAGCAAGGACGAAGTAATGTCAGTAATAGAGAAGAGATATGAGAGAGAAACAGATTAGGCAGAAAGAAGGGAGCGGATAGAATGTTAGAATGTAAGAATCTTAGAAAGACATACTTTAGAAAAACAGCAGTAGATAATATCAGCTTGGAACTAGAGGAAGGAAAAATATACGCATTACTTGGACCGAATGGAAGCGGTAAAACAACGTTTATGAAGATGGTTGCAGGACTAGTGAAACCTACACAAGGAACAATTTCTTATAAGAATCAGCAAATAGGAGTGAATTCCAAGAAGGAAGTTGCTTATATGTCAACAGAACCTTACTTTTATAATTATATGACGGTAGAGGATGTAGGTAAGTATTACGCAGATTTCTTTGAGGATTTTGATATGAGTGCATACAGGGAGCTTGTAGATGAGATGGAGTTGGATATGCAGACCAGGGTAAACAAACTGTCTACTGGTATGATGGCAAAGGTTAAGCTTGCTGCAACGCTTGCCCGTAAGGCAAAGCTGTATCTTTTGGATGAACCATTAAATGGGATAGATTTATTGACTCGTGAGAAGATAGTTACAGCTATATTAAAGGCAGCAGGTGAAGATTGTACAATTGTAATTTCCAGTCATTTAGTAGAAGAGTTAGAGTCATTTATTGACGGTGCAATCTTCATTAAGAATGGATGTAACGTTATGGTTGGAGATGCGGAAGAGATGAGAGAGATTCAAGGCAAATCCATAGTAGATATGTATAAAGAAATATATGCATAGAGGAAAGGGAGAGTGGTGAGATGTTAAAATTGATAAAATATGAGCTCAGAAAGCAAATGCTTTCTAAAGTAATTATGGCAGTTGTAATGGTATTGTTAACAGCTTTATTTATGTTTGTGACCTACAAGAACGACCATCGGGCAGCATATGCTACTTTGGCTGTACTCTTCTTGACGATGGTTATTGCTATAACGTATAGCGCTATAGAAATTGCAACGTATTTTGGTAAGGATATTACAACAAAGCAAGGCTATATGCTTTTTATGATACCGTATGGTTCAAAGACTATTCTTGCAGCGAAGATGTTGTCAGCTATTGTACAGGTATTGATTACTACGATATTGTTTGGATTCTTATTAGCACTTTGTGTATCGGTATATTTATGGAAGAATTATAATGCAAAGACCTTTTTTGAAGGACTAATAATGCTTCTTGAATATGTGTTTGAAATAGATATTCAGCTTGGAACAGTGATAAATACAATCATTATTATTTTGATGTTTTGGGTACTGGCTGTAACATTAAGTATGTTCTTGGATACAGTAAGCACTACACTTTTTGTTAATAGATATAAGTGGTCCACAATCGTATGTGTTGCTGTATATTTCTTGCTATTCTATCTGATTATTCAGGGATTATATATGGTAGAGAGTATTCCTATACCTGAAAGCATATTTAATCCAATAGGATATATATACATGATAATAATTGATTTTGCGCTGTTCTTTGGAACAGCATGGCTAATGGATAAGAAACTGAGCATATAAGGATAAGGATGATTGTAGAGGTTTTACAGTCATCCTTAATATTTTATAGAAATAAAGTATTGACATGTGAGTTAGTTTATGCTAACTTATGATTGTAGCAAATAACACGAATAGATAAGAGATAAAATTACAATAATATAATGTTCGGGTATTTGATACCGAATGCCATGTAAAAGGGTATAAAGGAATGAATCATAACTTCCTATTAACTTATATCACATATCACACAACCAAGAGAGTCTGTCACGGGACTCTCTTTAATTTTGCAAGCAAAATTAAAGAGGCTTCGCGAGGATGCACACGCAAAAGCAGAGAAGTTGTCGCATAAATGCGACGCTTTTGCGGCGCAGGAATGTGCTTTGCACATTCTATTTTCATCTTTCTACTTTACAATCGAGTGTATCTGTGAAAAAATAAGTATGAATAAATATACAAGCTATACCGCTATGGCAGCAGTAGGAAGGCAAGGCGCATCGTGGCAAAGAGTAAAGAAATCAAGACAAATGCAATGCGAATATTAGAAACGCAGAAAATACCGTATGAGATGCATACTTATGAGTGTGACGAATTTATAGATGGAATCCAGATAGCAGATATGCTGGACTTACCGTATGAAAAGGTATACAAGACACTGGTAACGCAGGGCAATTCTAAGAATTACTATGTATTTGTAATACCGATAGCAGAAGAATTAGACATGAAGAAGGCGGCAAAGTCAGTAGGCGAAAAGTCTGTTGCAATGCTTCATGTAAAGGATATTAATGCAGTGACGGGATATATCCGAGGCGGTTGTACTGCAATCGGCATGAAGAAGCAGTATGTAACCAGAATCGCCGCAGAGGCACAGCAGCTGGAGAAGATAATTGTAAGCGGTGGTAAGTTAGGCGTACAGCTGGAATTAGCACCCGCTGATTTAGCAAAGGCATCCCGAGCAGAGTTTGCAGATATTATTTTTAGAGCATAATTATTTTATATAGAAGTAGGAGAACAGCAGTCATGAGAGAGATACAGGTAGAAGAGATTATTCAAAATATAAAAGAAATGTGTATAGAGGCAAATCATTTTCTCACGCCAGATATGGATGAAGCACTGAAGCAGGCAGTAGGAACAGAAAAAAGCCATTTAGGGCAGCAGATTTTAAATCAGCTTCAGGATAATCTCCAAATTGCAGGAGAGGACATGATACCGATTTGCCAGGATACAGGTATGGCAGTTGTATTTGTTGAAGTAGGACAGGAAGTACATTTTGTGGGAGGCTCTTTAGAAGATGCAATTCATGAAGGCGTTCGCCGCGGATATGTAGAAGGATTTTTAAGAAAATCGGTGGTAAAGGACCCATTAATTAGAGAGAATACCAAGGATAATACACCTGCAATCATTCATTATTCTATTGTACCAGGCGATAAGGTAAAGATAACTGTAGCACCAAAGGGCTTTGGAAGCGAAAATATGAGCCGTGTGTTTATGCTCAAGCCCGCAGACGGTATTGAGGGCGTGAAGAACGCCATTTTAACGGCAGTAAAGGATGCGGGACCAAATGCCTGTCCTCCAATGGTAGTAGGAGTTGGAGTAGGAGGAACCTTTGAAAAGTGTGCGCTAATGGCAAAGCAAGCATTAACAAGACCTGTAAATGAACATTCACCTATCCCATATGTAAAAGAAATGGAAATGGAGTTATTAGAAAAGATTAATAAAACAGGAATCGGACCAGGCGGTTTAGGAGGAACAACAACAGCATTAGCTGTTAATATCAATACCTATGCAACGCACATCGCAGGACTTCCAGTCGCAGTTAATATATGTTGTCATGTTAATAGACATTCGGTAAGAGAGATTTAGTTCTGTTATATATAAAATAGAATAATATAAAGAGATTATGGAAATAATGAAGAAGTGGAGTAAATAAGACAATGGATAAATATATAAATGCGCCTATTAGTGATGAAGATGCAGCAAGTCTTACTGCTGGTGATTATGTATATATAACAGGAACAATATACACAGCAAGAGATGCCGCACATTTAAGAATGTATGAAGCATTAGAAAGAGGAGAGGAATTACCTATTAATATGAAGAATAATATCATATATTATATGGGACCATCTCCCGCAAGAGAAGGAAGACCTATCGGCTCAGCAGGACCAACAACAGCCAGTCGAATGGATAAGTATGCACCAAAGCTTTTGGATTTAGGATTAAAAGGTATGATTGGAAAGGGCAAACGCAGTGATGCGGTCAAAGAAGCCATTGTAAGAAATCAGGCAGTTTACTTTGCAGCAGTAGGTGGAGCAGGAGCTTTACTTTCTAAATCAATCACATCATCAGAGGTAGTAGCATATGATGATTTAGGAACAGAGGCAATTCGTAAATTGGAAGTAAAGGATTTTCCTGTAATCGTGGTAATAGATGCAAAGGGAAATAATTTATACGAAACAGCAATAAAAGAATTTGCAGAAGAATAAAATCTTTTTTGTAAGCCAATGAATAAAGGTGTAGAAATACTTTAAAATCAAGGGTTTACAATAATTTGCAAGAAAAATAAAAAAAGAATTGACAATGTAATGCTGGTTATGTATAATAAATTTTGCGTCGAGAGATGCGAACTTTATATTGGTAGAGGATATAATTCAGTACCAGGGAGAAATACTCAAGAGGCTGAAGAGGCGCCCCTGCTAAGGGTGTAGGTCGGGCAACCGGCGCGAGGGTTCAAATCCCTCTTTCTCCGTTTCATTTATCAGACTAGTGAAAAAGAAATCTTAGCAACATCGAGATTCTTTTTTTTCGCCATAAGGCAACTGGTAATAATAAATGAAATGTGTTGACACAGGATGATTCCTATGTTAATATAAAACTCACCGCTAAAACGGTGAAAAATAAATTTAAAAAAGTTGTTGACAAGATATAAAATCTGCGATATACTAACAGAGTTGTGTCAAACAAAACAACAAAATGAACCTTGACAAATAAACAGTAATGCAACCCTGAAAATTCTAAAAAAGAATTGTTCAGAGAACAAAACCTAAAAACAGTAAATGTGATTAGAAATAGTCACAGGATACAAAAGCCGAGAAATCGGTAGCCAGTTATAACTGGAACAGAATCAAAACTTTAACATGAGCGTTT
>JAFUKJ010000046.1 GCA_017467805.1 Lachnospiraceae bacterium | reverse complement strand
TTGCTTCATCTTTTTTCGTAGTTTCTTGAATGTCAAGCACTTCTACTTTGACTGCCTTGCCGCCAAAGCCAATCTCAATTACATCGCCTACCTTTACATTGGTGGATGCCTTCGCAGGTTTGTCATTGATTAATACACGTCCCGCATCACATGCTTCATTTGCTACCGTTCTGCGCTTAATGAGGCGTGATACCGTTAAATATTTATCTAATCTCATACTCGTCCTCCATTTTTATATTATTACAGCTACACCTAATTTCTGATGTTTTTATTTTATCAAAAAGAATAATGCTTTTCAACATAGACTCCTGTTTTCTACTACATTGACAAAAAACAGGAGAACGACTCTCCAAAAGAATCATTCTCCTTTTTACACAGTTGTATTTATTTCAACAGCAAAATTATGCGTTCACAATATCCTTTAATGCCTTACCAGCCTTAAACTTAGGAGCCTTAGATGCTGCAATCTTCATTGTCTCGCCTGTCTGAGGGTTTCTTCCTTCTCTAGCTGCTCTCTCAGATACCTCAAATGTACCAAATCCTACTAAAGAAACCTTATCACCCTTTGCAAGCTGTTCTGTTACAGTCTGAACAAATGCGTTCAAAGTAGCCTCTGAATCCTTCTTTGTTAATCCTGTCTTAGCTGCTAATGCATCAATTAATTCTGTCTTATTCATCTTGTCTTTATCCTCCAAGTAATTATATATTATTGCAAACGTTATTATATCCTATCTTTCTCAAAGTTGCAACGCAAATTTGTCTATAGACAGTTGCGATAACTTAATCATTCCAACAAGAATTTGTGCTACAAATTCTTGCTAAGCGTCATCGCTGGATGACGCTTTGTTACCATTGCTGCAACACAGATACAAACGCAGGAATGAGCTGCTTCTTTCTGGATACCAAATCCTTAAGCTCAATCTTCTTGGTTGACTTCGACAGGCGGAAGGCTTCAATCGCAAGCTCGTCAGCCCTGGCACCAAAGCATAAAAGCTCCGTCTTCTCATATACAATATTAGTCAGCATAAAGAAACACATATCCACAGGCAATGCAGCCATCTGCTCTTTCACATATGGAACAATCTTTTCCTTAATCTCCTCTAACTCAATACTGTTCATAGAATTAATCTGTCCCACACCAAATTTGATATTATTTACCGTGAATACCTTATAGTCCTGATTGAAAATCTCAGATGCATCCTTATCACTCAGATTACTTCCCGCGCCAAACATATCAACGGCAAATTCCTCAATCTCAATTCCGCAAATATCGGATAAATTCTTTGCGGCAAGCTTATCAATCTCCGTTACAGTTGGTGAATGGAACATCAGTGTATCCGAAATAATTGCCGCCATCATAATTCCCGCAATATTTTTAGGAATCTCCACGCCCTTTTCCTGATACATCTGGTAAATAATCGTCGCTGTACAACCAAGAGGCTGATTTCTGAAATAAACAGGAGAAATTGTTTCTAACGTACCAATTCGATGATGGTCTATAATCTCCAAAATATCTGCAAACTCAATACCATCCACCGTCTGGGATGCCTCATTATGGTCTACAAGAATCAACTGCTTTCTACGCAGATTCAAAAGTGTACGTCTGGAAATCATTCCAACGTAATTATTATTCTCATCCAATACAGGGAAATCATGATAACGCTTCTTCTTCATAATTGCCCTGATATCTTCCGTCTTATCTGTAATCTTAAATGTAGTCAGCTTCTCCTTTTTCATAAAGAAGCCAATCGGCATACTCTGATTAATCAGTCTTGCTACTGTAAAGGAATCATACGGCGTGCTAATCACGATACAATTATGCTCCTTTGCAAAGTGCTGAATCGTCTTTGACACCTTCGCTCCCATGCTGACAACTACACAGGCTGCTCCCATCTCTATCGCGCAAAGCTGTGTCTCGTAACGATTTCCAAGGATAACCATATCTCCCTGATGAATGTAATCCTCCAATACATCAGGATTGGCTGTAGCAATGACAACCTCTCCGCTGTCAAAATATCCATCCTCATTACCAACTACCATCTGGGCATCTAACGTTTCCAAGATATTTTTATAGGAAGTCTTTGCTGTTGATAAAATGCAATTGTCATAAACGTCCATATAAGCATTGGCAATATCACCAATCGTAATAATTCCCTCAAGCTTTCCTTCATTTACAACAGGCAGCGTAACATCACCTCTGTCACGCATCATGTGCCACGCCTTCTTCAATGACACATCTGCAGTCACTCCTGCTACCTCATTCATATCAATATCCCTAGCATCTGTCATCACATCATGCAGATAGATTGGCGCTTCCACATGAAACGCATTTAATACATACTGCGTTTCCTGATTAATCTGTCCTGCCCTTGCAGGAATATATTCTCCCTCTTCACAGGTATTCTTTAAATATGCATAAGCAATTGCAGAACAAATAGAATCCGTATCAGGATTCTTATGTCCCACAATATACACTGGTCTTTTTACACTCTCTATCATATCCATATAGGTATCACACCTTTCCCTCATCTATTCTCTCTTTCTATTATCATACATCACATTGGTTATTATTTCTAGATATTTTTTTAACAATCTTACACTAATACACTTTCAGTTTTCTATCCCACATTTTTATACTTATCTATTATTTTATTGATTTTTAATGTTTTTTATTGATAATTCAGAAAATACATGCTATCATAATTATTAAGAGAATGATATTTTATCCAGAAGCCGAAGCAACAGATAACACTCTAATACATACACCAAGTTTCGGCATCATGTTTTATTTATTTGAAAGGTATGGTTATATTATGAGAGGTTATCAGAGATTTAGTGTTTTAGAATGTGAAGCAATTGAAAAGGTAAGACATATCGGTGAAATGCACGGCAACTCTCCTGAGTTAAAGGAAGCCTGTCAGGAGGCTTACCGTTTGTACAGAGAGGGAAAGATTTCCTCTGAATGCTATGGTAAGATTTATTCCGAAGCATTTGATAATTATCTGAGTCTTACATTATAATTCCTATATATCTTATGGCAATAATTTAGGCGTATTTTCAATGTGAAAATACGCCCTTTTTATGCATCTAAATCCAAATAATCTTCTTCTCTCAAAGAAATATGGGTTACTACCCTTCCATAATCAAACCATTCGCTTCTTTGCTCCTGACCAAATCGAAATACTTCTCCTCTTCCATGAATCGGATGAAGCTCAAAGCCATTATTTACAATAACCTTTCGAATATAAATCTTATTTGTTCTAAGGTTCCTTATTACAACAGTGTCTCCGTTGCGTCCCACCTTTTCTTCAATCAGAACAACATCTCCCCTTGAATACACAGGCATAAAGCTATTCTCTGTTACCAACAGCCCCTTTGTTAC
>JAFUKJ010000045.1 GCA_017467805.1 Lachnospiraceae bacterium | reverse complement strand
TTTAGAATTACAGAAATATAAAAATATAGAAGCTTATTATCTAAAAAAAGAAGATACAAAAATAGATATAGGTATGACAGATGATATTAATCAATTGATATTAATAGCTAATAAAAAGAATAAAATTCTCTCAGCCATTACTATTCTTGCATACTCTCTAATCCTGTTTGTACACTGCAACAAATTCTGCAATATATATCGAATAATATCAAGACAGGCTGACACAAAAGCCATACACAAAATATATCGCTTAGCTTCATCCGATACGCAGGTCATCACTCCTATACTTAAGATAAGATTCAAAATAATCTCATATATTGCAAGACTCCATATTTGCCCCGAGATTACTCTCTTATCTAACTTATGATAATCCTGACCTCCGTATTTCAGATAGATTCCTTCACACCATCCTAATGATGAATAGCAAGCATATGTTACATAAAATAGATATAACTGCCACAATCCATACTCTTCCTGTCCCAAAAATTTAGGTAACAAAAGAGTTAATATAAATGTAAAAATAATTCTCAACATATTAGCCGACAAGGCACTAAAAAAATTCCTAATAAAATCTATAAATTTGCTTTTCATACTCTTCCTTATCTTGAAAATATTGTTTGATATGGTAAAACATCATACCATCCTTGTATACATATATCATGAAAAACCTTAAATCCAAATAACATTAGGAAGATAACAAATACTACAATTCTTCGATTTTTTTCTTCAATACGCAACAACGCTTTCGGAACAATTAATGGCTGAATAACTGTCATACTAATCATTAATCGATTCGACTGCGGAATCACTGCTGAATATGTTACAAATATCAATGCAAATAAATGCATATATAACATAAAATTGTAGTCTTTATCTTCCGTATCCTTTGAATTCAAATAACAAAAATATAACATTACTAGCAACATCAGTGTATATGCAAATTGAACATAGCTAAATCCACTAGTCGAATACATCGAATTAAGATACCATGCATATGGTGTCAGAGAAATCAGCACACGTATTAATACCTGCATAAATGGCAAAGTAGCAAATACCCCAAGCATTAATATAAAATGTGCTTTCACATTCACTTTTAAATTGTATACAAAATAAAGAGGAACAAACAACACCGAACTCGTATGCATAGAAAAAGCCAACAAAATCCAAAGATAATACTTTATCGGTTCTCTTCTTCGAATATACTTCATTGCATATAGGAAAATTGCCATTGCTAAATTCTGTCTTATCTGATTCATGGAATTAAAGTATATTGTACTTATTACAAAAATCAAGATAGAATAACTCACATTTACTGATTGCTGATAATATGCAAGAAAAGTAAATAACAATGTCAAAAAAGCCACTACCGCAAACATTAACGCAGAATCGTCCACAATCAAATATGTAATTCTATTTATTAGGTTAAATCCAATCTCGCTAAATTCATTTTCTCCTGCATTTATTGCATGAAAAAATGGATCATATACATACAAATAATCTGTTCCTACATCATATCTCAATGCCGAAATCAAAAATAAAGGCAAAAAAGATAATACCGCCCATATGTAATAACTCTTCTTTAAGGACGGATACGGTTTCACATTCATGGCAAATTTGGCAAAAAGCACAGCTAGTACAGTACCAATCACATATATATGCATCTGTTTTCTCCCAACTGATGTTTATAATTACTTATAACCTTTTCTGATTTTCTCATTCTTTGGATTAATCACAGGAATAGCACCTATGACCTCTAACTCACCATGCAAAGTTGCATCCTGAACTGATGAAATTTTATCAGAAAAGATAACAGAAATAGCAATTACAACACATGCCACTAAAATACCTGCTACCATTCCTAATCCACATAAAATAATCTGCATCTTTAAAGCATTGTATACTTCCTCAGCCATATGAGCCTCATCCAATACCTGAATGTTATCATTCATACTAAGAGTGTTCACTTCCAACACGAAAGCATTTGCTACTGCATTTACAACGTTTACCGCAACCTCTGGTGTTGATGCTGTTGCATGTATGTATATTACATTAGCACCCTCATCATAAACACTATTAGATGTGGTAGTATCCTCCAACTCAATCATGTCATAGATTGCAAATTGATCCAAACTTCCATCACCTAATAACAATGCCGCTCTTTCAGCCACCTGTAAACTCTTTACTACATCTTCATAAGCTTTCATAGCCTTAATACCCTGTGCCGACTCATCATAAGAACCATATGAAATACTGTACACACTTGCTACTGCATCATATTGATTATCTATATCCGCATAAAATACCGCTAAAAGAATGCCTACAATCAATCCCAGTATGCCTGCGACTCCTACCAATACTCTACGTCTCCACATCGCCTTTAGGCATCTTACAATATCTATTTCAACTATTTTCTCAAACATCACACATACCTACTTTCGTGTTTTCTTACGATAATTAGGACTTATCTTTATTATTCCTGCCACCATCAACGCAAGAAGTAATACACCACCTACTATCAACATATAAACTTCCTTCATTCCAAGTTTAATTTTCTCAGTATCTAATATATATTCACTGTCTTCCGATACAACATATGGATATACATTCAAAGAATACTCATAACCGCTTATTTCATGAATATTTCCTACTTTGTCTTGATATTCAAAAGAAATATTCAGAGCCTGCTCTCCATCTTCTGTAAATGTAACATAATAATCGGTGTACTTCTGTGCGTCAGCTTCCAAGTTACCAAGCTCTGCCACCTTCTGACCTTCTTCTATATTTCCTTCTATCTTCATTTTAATATTACTAAGCTTTGAATCTCCTGTATTAGAATATCTCACACTTACCAATGCATTCGCACCCACAACCGCATTTTCTGATACCGTGATAGACGGTATATCTAACTGTGCCTGATCCTCCGCTGTAAGTGTTAATCTTGACTCCATATTATTCTCATATCCATTTGGATTGTAACAAGTCGATACAAAGGATACAACCGCCAATCCATTATTGTCCAAGTCAAGCATTTTCAATCTCATAGTAAAATCAACCGTATTACCTGGTTCAATTATATCAAAATATACAGTATTACTCTTTCCGTCTACAATAACAACATTATTATTAGCTGAAGTCATTGAAGTAACCACATTATATGCTGTAACATGCTGATTCATATTTGACAAATATACCTTAATCGTAAACTCCTCACCATTTGCAACAGTTCCCTCAATAATCTCATAAGATGATACTACTAATTTAGGCTCACTAAACTCAGTCTCTGTAGCGTATACTGGTGTATTTGAAAGAAATGCACATATAATTAAAATAACAAAACTAACAATCAAACTATACTTTCTCATTATTGCACCTTTACCTTCTTTACATATTTCTGCTTCTTAAAGTAATCAAAATCTTTAATATATTTCTTATACTCATCTACCTCTATCATATTCTCTATTACACCTATTACATTAGCACCTGCAGCAGCAAACTTTTTCTTTGCCTCTGCAAGATTCTTCTTACTAGATGAATTCATCGCCGCAACAAGCATTGTCGCATCTGCCTTTGTAGCAAATATCTGACCATCTACTAATGAATTGATAGATGGTGTATCTATTATAATATAGTCATATTTCTCTTTCAGTTCTGCCATCAATTTCTCCATTTTAACAGAACAAAGAACTCTTACAGGACTTTCTGTTTCATCTAGTCCACATGGAATATACTCCAGCGAAGGCCAGTTTGTCTCATATATAATAGATTCCTTTGAAACCTGCTCCTGTACATAATCAGTCAGCCCCATCTCAACCTCTTGGTTCAATCTCTTATAATCTGCATCCTTTCGCAAGTCTCCGTCTATTAATAATGTCTTCCATCCTGCTACTGAAAGTGCAATCGCCATTTCTACCGCAATCGAAGTAGTTCCAACTCCTGCCTCACTTCCACATAAGACAAATGACTTATAGCCATATTTTTCTCTTTTTACATAGATATTAACAATTGCTCTGTCAAACGCATCGTTAACAACTTGATCCTTGCTACGATAAAGATTAATAGTTTTCTTCATAAGTCGCGCTCTCTCCTCTTCATTTTAGATTAATCACTCAAATATCCTAGTTTAATATAACACGGGGAACCACTTAATTCTACCCTTAATGTTCCATTTTCATTTAGCACCAATTTACTATTTCCCATGGTATCTGTCAACTCCACAAAATCGCAATCCAGCTTCAGTTCTATCACCTCTGTACTTTCCCATTGATTAGCCCAAGGTAAGCATGGTGTTCTCTTCCAATCTGAAACCACATCATCTGATAATCGTGCGCAATTACTCCATGCAACAAAAACTGTATCTTGTCCATCCGCCATCTTCATTTCAAACACTCTTGCGGTATCCGAAGCTACCTCAAGCTCCTCACAGGACTGAACCCCATCCAGCATAGTCGTCATATTACTAAATGCTATTGCTGATGGTTTCGGCATAATTCTTCCGAAATAATCTTCATAGTAAAACAGTCCAAAATTCATCTCTGTATTACTCGCAGAAATTCCTTTTACCAAATTCTGCTGATCATATAAACAGTATGTTTCTATCTCGTCAGCACCATAATTCAATCCTAAGATATTGGTCCGAACAATATAATCTGCCTGTGTCCGCAAATCAACTCCGCTCCACATTCCTTCTGACTTCAAAGCTGTTGTCGGATACCCTATTTCATTCAAAAACCATGTTTTATCTCCGTATGTATCAAGAAACTGTCTTGTACGTACTAGCGAGCTCTCAACAACCACTTCATATTCTGGATTAGCTGATATATCAGGCGAATAGGGATATCCATATGTGTGCGTTGCAAATACGGGTGTTCTATCATACAATCCTGACTTGACCATTTGTTCCATCCAGTTTATTTGCGTCATCCCCACTGCTCCCGCAATCGTATCCAAGCCAAACTCATCACTGATACTTCGATAGGCCGAATTATAATACTCATCTATATAGTCCTGCATAAGTTCTTCTATGCTATCTGCCTTATGACCAAGATTAAACTCATTTCCACTCTCACAACTACTTAAATATTTACCTACAACACTCAAAGCCGAACTAATCTCCTCAGTATATTCATTGGCATTTTCTCTTGTAGGATAAATCCAGTTCTTCATCAGCAAATATTGACCATTGATACGAATATTCCTTGATGTCAGTTGTTCCAAATATTTTGCTAACAATGTCATATCCTCCATCAAATAATCTGGATGAGAAATACATACTCTAACATTAGAAGCACCAAGAGCATCCAATATCAATACCGTGTCATCATTTGGCTCATACTCGCCAAACCTAACACCACTAACTCCAAAAGGATTGGTGTTTGCATAGTTCTGACTACACTGTTCCATCAATGAAAATGTATATAACTCCCGATGCGAACATATTCCATCTGACACTTTCAAATCTATGTAATATATTCCATTCTGACTACTTACTATATTTAACGGAATATCCCTTGACATATTTGCATCTAAAATCAAAGTTTCATTTCTTAATGCATATACATTACCAGCATAATCATATACTGTACAATCAACTATAAATGTCTTACTCACCGTTTCCAAATTAGTCACATCTATATTAAAATTAACAGCATCTGAATAAAATAAAGTTGTATTACCATATGCCTGAGTTAACGCTTGTATCTGTGTTGCCAAAGAGGAACCTCTCCCTTCAAACAATGCAAGATAATCCGCTTCGCTATTATCACTTGTATTCTCAAATACTAAATCATACTCTAATTCATGTTCACTAAACGCACTCTCTCCTAATGCAATAGTAATATTTTCTGTATCTGTGTTTTCAAAAAGCACAAATTCTTTGCCTTCTTCACCTCGCACAAAGCTATGCATGCTTAGTGAATCCTCATAATAGTAATGTGTCACAATACTATCGGCTTCTTTGTATGGAAAATCTCCATTATCGGGAAACACCCAATAATCTGAAGTACCCTTATCATAGTTTTCATAATCGTTTAAAAAATCACGTTCTATAACAGCATATGTTTCTCCCCATAATTTCAAAACATCCGAAATCGACGATTTAATATTCATATACTTATTATACATAGTATATGTATTTGATGCCTCAGCTCCATTGGTCATCCTGTAAGTTACAACAACAACCTCACATCCATCTTTCTCAAACACTTCGTATTCTTTGATTTTTTTTGCTGATGTAACCGTCATGTAGTCAGTATATATGCGATATGTTCCTGCACCACTAAGTACATCTACATACTCTGTACCATTCCAAATAGAAATTACTTCTTTGTAATTATCTGTAATTGCATAGCGATAATTATCCCCTTCATGCACAAAAATATATTCTACTTCTACTGAAATGTCATCTTCAGTACTATCCTTTTCTACATCCGAAGTATTACAACTTGAAATCATTCCTGCCATAGCAAAACACAATCCACAAACAACTAGAATTCCCATATTTATCCTTTTTTTTCCTCTTTTACACCTTACTTTTTCTTCTGACATTTTGTTCATCCCTAGCTGCCTTTCTTCTAAACACAAAAAATAAATACAATGTACAACGTGTTTGAAATGTCTTCCCTCGTTGTGCATTGTATTTACTATATAATATAATATCATTCATTCCAAACCATGTAAACCATCCATTCAAAATCAAACCTGATTCCATTGTATGATATCTAAACGCGATTAAATTATTGCTTTCTCCTTTTAATCCACAGTACAAGCCATCCCAATCCTATCACTACACTATAACCTATCGCATCAATAATTATATCAATAAATTTTGCACCTCGCCCTGGAATAAAATACTGATGTAGCTCATCAGTACAACTATATACAAAGCATATTGCCATTGCCAGCCAAATTTTTTTCTTTCCTGACAATCTTCCATCTTTTGTTACAAGGAAAGTCGAAAGTCCCAACCCTCCATATAGCACTAAATGTGCATACTTACGCAAGCTAAGCCCTGCAAACAATGGTTGTGCAGAAACTGCTTTATAAAAATATTTCTCTTGCGACTCCACTTGCAACGTACTTGCTACATGATCACTTATTTTTGTCGATACAGTTCCAGGTTGATGTGATAATACAAAAATAATAATCATCATACCTAGCATAAATGCCCAATAAAACCATCTATATTTTCTTGTATTTTTCATTCATTCTCCTCGATAATTTACCCACTATAATTTTGATATAGAGCAACTTAGATTTACTTTAATATGCGTCTGATTCCTTTCTTGAGCGAAACAGGAATTCTATCTATGATATAAATAGGAATCATCTTAATTCCCAGCTTTTTAATAAACCACTTATCAATCGCTTTATATCCTAAGTCCGCATACATCTCTAACACTTTTTCTCTTCTCTCACTACACGGCGTTGGATGCACTAACTGACCATTTTTCCTTGCTGCTTTCTCAAATGTAGATTCCTGTAATTGAACACTATCACGTACTTCTTCTACAAAAGCCTTCGCTTTCTCTGTACTCAAAATCATACATGATACACCCTTGCGCTCATCAAATACTCCGCCATTTGCAGTTAAGTATTCTGGATGTTCCTTTTCAATTCCCCAATAATCTCCTAATGTAATGTCTCCTGGTCTGTTCTTTGATGCATATTTGCAGCTATAGCAATTCTCCCTATAAATATCCCCTGCTAAAAATAAATGATAATAAGAAGATTCTCTAGCATTGATGCTTCTTGACTTAGGCTTATTGGAAGCATTGATATAATCCACTCTACTAACCAGTCCCCAACCTTTAGATTTATCTCTAAACTTAAAATCCACCACTCTTCCCTTTAGCTTCTTTTCAAGTTCATGCAGGTAGCTATTAAAAAATTGAATTGAAGGAACACCATGACAGATAATATCTATTAAAATTAAATTATCATACTCCTTGTTTCCCAAATATGCTTTCAATCCCGCTACCTGACAAGGACTTCCCGAAAACATAACTCTTCTTCCTTCATGCAACTGCATCTTTATCTTTGCATATACCGTACCCACATTGCTTTGTACATACTTTGAACCTAACAGTTTATGCAAATCCTCTTTTCTTTCAATACCTATATGTAACGGCACCAGCTCTCCATCTATCTGTTCCAAAGCAACACCATAGACAATTCCTCCCTTTTCAAGGAAAGCCTTAGCTAATGCTGCAAATACTCCTCCCGATGCTGATTCTACAATATTTGTTGTTTGTGTACATGCTACATAAGTATGCAACGGCTCATTCGTTTCTTTCTTATTCTGATATCCACATACACTTTTACACACACCACATCTTATGCACAATTCCTCATTAATGCTTGGATATTTAAAACCATATTCATCTTCAACCATGCTAATTGCATGTTTAGGGCAAATATTCATACATGCTCCACATGCACAGCAATCTGCTTTTTCACTAAACAATTCTATCTTTTCCATTTCTTTTCTCCATTGTATTAGCGTCAAAATACTCCAATAACAAAGCATATCCTCCATGATAGAATTCATTTCAGATATGCTCCAAGCCTTATATTCACGTCACAAATTCCTAAATCTGACATTCCTATTAACTCAAATAAAAATTTTGCATTTTTTTGCTTTCCACAACAATATCATAACCTGCTTTAGCCACTTTTTGACTATATGTATTTCGCTCTGCTACGTTATTCTTATATGCATTTATTCTTTCAACCCACTGCTGCTCGCCTTCGTCAATCGGTAAATATTCTATTAAATCAGTAATATCTACTTCATCAGTAATTGTATTGGAAACTATTTGTTTCAAACCATTTGCCTGTGCTTCTATCAATACCACAGGTAATCCTTCAAATAATGATGGCAATAGGAAAATATCAAATGCATTCAATAACTCTGATACATCATCCCGCAATCCCAAAAACAGTATCTCTTTTTCAATACCTAACTCTCGAGCATATGCTTTTATTGTTTCTTCCTGTAGTCCTCTGCCTACTACCACTAACACTACATCCTGTCGAACCTTTAATACCTCTTTATACACTCTAAATAAAAAAGGATAATTCTTCTGATCAGTCATACGGCCTACAATTCCCAGTACAAGCTTATCGTCTACTCCTAACTCTTTGCGTTTCGTCTCTCTGACATCTTGTGAAAATCCAAATTTATCAATCGTAATAGCATTCGTCATGATGCTTACATCACCTTTATCAAAGCTATTCTTTCCCCACATATAGATACCAGCATCTTTTCCACACGCAAATAAATCAGTAGCAAACATCTTTGCTATCTTAGAAAGAACTACATTAAGCATTTTTTTCATAAAGCTAACCGATTCATTAGCTACATGAGAATGCACCACGCGCTTTTTAATTCCATACTTCTTCGCATAGTACATCACAAAAAATCCACGTCCACCTCTGTGCGAATGAACCACATCATAATTGCCTTCTTTAATCACTTTTTCCAAGCCATTCAAGCACGCTTTTCTATCTTTTTTAATCTGTGGTAATTTATATATAGTACATCCCATATCTCGCAATGGCTGTTCCAATAATCCATTTTCGTAGAAGTCATAAATCACAAAATCAAAATGTACTTTTGTTTTATCCATACATGAATAATATTCATATATTAATCTTGCATCTCCACCACCATCTAATGCTGATAACTCATGCAATACTCTGACCATCGGCTGCTTACCTCCTAGCATTGATTCGATGCTGCGTTAATCACTGTACTAATAAAAGAATTAACCTTATCTCTTTCGCCTTCCAGTATCTTATTTACCTTTTCAAAATCTACATTTCTATTTACAACATCAAAGTCATTATAATCCTTAACTTTTCTCTGCATAGAATCTGTCAATTCCAAAAAGCTTCCAAGCCTTCCTCCAAATTCCTTTGGGAAAACGCAGATAGGCTCCGTATTTAAATTCATAGAAAAAGCTGTGGCATGGAATGAATCAGTCAAAACATACTTCGCATTATCTATTAAACTAATAAAATCAAACACCTTAGGAACCAACATACTTTTTCCTGGTCTATAAAACTGATCATATCTGGTACAAAATCTAACTAACTTCAAACCCGTTTTCTTCGATAGTTCTACCGCATATTGGTCAAACTCTTTACTTCTATTCAGATTATAAATTAAAATGTAATCTTCTTTTATTTTTCTAGGTGTTGCATACTTTCTCCAGAACTCTGGCGTCATAGCTAATGTTGGATCAACAACATGTGTAGCTACTGGATAGTTATACTGCTTTTCAAGAATATCTTTTGCTGAACTTTCTCTTACTGATATATATTTATATTGTTGGATATACTTTCTTGTTGCTTCAACTTCCTCTTGTTCCAAGCTTGACTGACCAAAGCTTGCCGAAAAAGCAAACTTAAACTTATCATCTGGCACAAATCCTAAATACAATGGAGTAATAATTCCTTCATTCCACTTTGAATTCCACACCTGGTCGCTTCCTGTACAATATGCATCAGCATCTAACGGATACTTTTCAAAGTCCTCCTCCGTAGTATATATCTCTTTTGTAAGATTCAAATATTCTTTGCAAAAGCCTCCAAACACCTTTTTCCATCTACTAATAGTCGGGAACATTACCATAGCTTTAATAGGATTATTTCCACACCATGTATGTGAAAGATTTTCCCATCTCACATTCTCTCGCACATAATTAATAATCGTAACTTCACATCCATGACTTCTTAGTAGCTCTTGTGTCGCCAACGCTTGTAATACAGAACCATAATTTTGAACTGCATGCAAAGTAATAACATCTACCTTCATTTTTTTCTCCTACTATGTAACTCCTATAGCAAACAAAAGCTCTTTACTGTGTTTTACTATAGACAAAATCCATTATTTTGTAACCAAAATAAGAAATAGCCGCTGCTAATCTAGCTTTTTTTCTTCCTGCTTTATCAAACAATATATCCTTACGATACTTTTTTACCTCTCCCCATAACTGCTTTCTTTCATCCTCAAAGCTGCTATCATGAATCTGAAATAAAATATTGCATACCGTACTGAAATATCTGCACTTCGCAGGACTTTCAAGACTTGGATAATTCTCTATAATAAAATCTCTCAATTTTCCCATGTGCAGTACTGCGTCCAGCTTTCTTATATTAAACTTAGACTGTGCAATACTATTAGCCCGCTGGTAGTAGAAATAATCCACATTCGGCAGTATAGCCATTTTATCTACTTTTTCTATAAGCTTATAGGTTGTTAAAATATCTTCATATATCTTTCCCTTTGGATATCTTACTCCATCAAATAGTGTGCTTTTATAAAGTTTTCCCCAAGCTGACACTTCCACACCGTCCTGATACAACATTTTTCGGTATAAATTTTCTCGGTTATACACTTGCACATCTTTCGTATCCGCTCTTTTTGCCTCAGGAATACTATTACCATCAAAATACTCCACAAACCAGCTTCCTACAATCTGACAGTCTGTATTCACTGTTGCATTATAGAGATTTTCTATGAAATATGGCGAAACAAAATCATCACTATCTATACACGAAACATACTCTCCCGCCATTATATTCAAGCCTGCATTTCTGGCATCCGATAATCCACCATTTTCTTTATGAATAACTTTAATTCTATCATCCTTTTCTGCATAGCTATCACATATAACTCCGCAGCCATCTGTAGCCCCATCGTCTATCAGAATTATCTCTAAATTCGTATATGTTTGATTTATAATGCTATCTACACATCTACTTAAATATTCTTCCACATTATAGACTGGTACTATTATGCTTATTAACGGCTTGTCTTTCATACTATCTCCCTCGTCTTCCCATACGGGAACTCCCCATCTCTTATTTGTCTTTCGTACATCAACGCCTGACATACACAGCTTGTTTATCCCTATGATGTAAAAACTCTGTCTCTAAAGCTATGGTTATACAAATTATACTATTACTACACCGATTCTACAATGTTTTTATTACAACATTAACATTCTCTTTCACTTTTCTTTATAGCATAAAAAGCAACCCATCTAGTAACGGGTTGCTTCTAAATTAATTACAGATATAATTATTTCTTAATCAATTTTTGCTTTACTTTGCCAAGCACTAAAAGAATAATATCCCTATTAGCAATAATGAATAACAAGCCCCCGACAATCATCAATATAATATTTCCTGCAAATGAAAGCATATTTGCGGCAATACATATAGCTAATGAAATAGTAAACATAACCCAAAACTCAAGTTTATCATACTGTATATTTAATTCTTTTCTGTTCTGCTTTTCTCGAATCATCCACATTACTAAAAATCCAATAAATGTAGCGACTGCTGCTGCTTGTAAACCAATAAAATTAATTAATATAATACTAATTACCGCGTTTACAACTGCTCCATATATGCTCGTAGAAAATGCCTTTTTCGTCTGCTTATTTCTAAGGTATCCCACTCCATAAAATGATGAAAAGCCCTGAAAAACTGTTCCCAAATAGAAAAATGGTACATATTCTGCCGATATTTTATAATCCTCACTCATTACAAGCCAGATGAATATATTCGTAAATGGTATTAAGAAAAACAAGATACCAAAGGATATTTTATATAACTTTTTAAATACCTCTGTATAGTACTTTCCAGGGTCAGCCTCTGTATCTGCAATCGAAACATCCTGCCATGATGAATTGAACAATCCCAGCACTACCTGTAACATAGTTGGAAATTTGTGCGCTATCGCTAATATTCCATTTGCAGAACTCCCTAAGAAATAACTTACAATATATCTGTCTGCTGAGTTAATAACCCACCAGTTTAATTGATTAGGTACTAATGGAGCTGAGTATGCTAACATCTCTTTTATAATAGCAATATTAGGCTTTTTTAATAAATCAACTCTTAGCTTAGGCTCTATTATAAATATAAATATACACGCTATAATATTTGCAATAATAGCACTGCTAAACAGACTTCTTACTCCCATCTTAAGTACGCAAATCTGAATTACATTTAAAATCAAAAATACAACAGTGTATAATATGCTTGAAAACGCAAATGCTTTTTGATTCTTAACACCTCTCAACAGCTTCTGAATCGTTGCAAGAGTCCTTGATGTTAATAATAGTAATACAAAGTAAAAGCAATACTGGAATGGTTTCACTAAATTCACAACAAAAATTAGCAAAGCCGCAATAATACTATTAAAAAATAAAACCTGCAGTGTTGCCCTTATATATATATCACTGGCATCCTCTTCTCTTATAATCCATCGATATGCCGCATCTGAAATCTGAAGCGTCACAATTGGCGTTAATAAATTAACTGTTGAAAGCAATAAGTCATATACACCCATATCAGAGGTGCTAATATAATATGTATAAAGTGGAACAATTAAAAAGGTTAAAATTTTTGTTCCAAAACTACCTATTGCATAAATGAAGATGCCTTCTATAAGATTTCTGTTCTTTGATTTATTATCATTCATATTTCTACCACTACTATTTTACTAAAATTGACTCGAATCCTGCAAAATGCTTATTTGACTCCTGTGATATCTGATTGATATCAACAGCATTATCTGTGCATCTGCTCATTTCTGTGAATTCAAAATCCAATTTATTTGTTTCGTTAATATCTATATACTTACCTGCATAGCCAATGTCTTTCAACATATTCAATGTTTTATTACTATAAATAATTGGCAGCACTGGAACCCTATATGCCAAAGCAGTTACAACCGCATGGAATCTTGAGCCTATTACAAATTCTGCATTCGCAATGCATCCTACAACAGTTTCAGGATTGCCATCATAATTAATAATTTCTACATAACTCTTCTGCGAAATTCTATCCTTTACTTCATTGCAAACCGCTAAATCTCCCTGACACTCACACATTGATATCAGCTTGATATGATAACCTGCATCTATATATTGTGAAATTGTTCTTACGATATTAACAATATAAGACTCCTTGTCCTTTAATTCTTTTCTTCCATAAAGAGAAAAAACTATATATTTTTGACTATCTTCTCTTTTACTCTGAATGTCTTTATACAACTGTTGAATGTTAAACAATATGTCAGGTGCATAAATCACATTATTCAATTCGCTAAATAAATCATACGATGCTCTATCTCGTAAGCTGATTCCATAATAGCCTCTAAACTCCCTCTTAAAGAAGTCCAAAAACTCATTATCTCTATATGGTCCAAAATTTGCACCCATTATAATAAATGGTTTACCCGCTATAGAGAGATTTTTATTAAATAAGTAATAAGACTCTAACTTACGTTCTTCTGGCTGAATAAATAAAGAACCGCCAATATAAATGACTGCCTCACATTTTCTAGCTCTTCTAATAAAATTAATATCCTTTTTTAAAATCTTTTTACCTATTTTATTTACTGCCTTCAAGCAGAAAGTATCATAGTGCATCACAATATTTTTTTGGTTCTGAAATGCAATCAGATTCTCTCTTACGCCATTAATATGAAATGTGATATTGGGAAATCTATTTGCTAACATTAATACAAATAAATCATCACCATAATTCTTAAAATTAAAAAAATGGACATAGACTTCCATGTCTTCCTCCTTAAGAAAACATTGATATATACGGCACTGTTTCATTATATCCTCTGAGCACATAATTAATGTACCATACTATTACTGTTATCAATAAAATTAGTACAATCCAAACCTTCTTAGAATCCTTGCGATAGCATGAAAGAATATTTGCCATTGATACCATTTGCAACGGTATAAAATAATATACAATTCTTGATAAATATGTTGATATTAATTGTCCAAATGGAGCAATCAAAACAATCAGCGAAATAAAAAGGAAAAATAAACTTTGTATCTTTCTCTTTGATAATAACTTAGAGTGAAAACTATATAACATAAAATATATGAAATAAATCAACACTGTAAGTCCAGATACTGTATATGACTCAAAGCTTCCGCCGCTAAGGTAATTCAAATAATTCTTTCTCAAGATATTGTTTGCAACCAAGAACTCAATAACCTTACTACCAACACTGAGAACAACAAACAAAATCCCTAAAAAGGACACACCCTGCAAACACTGTTTGGTAAATGTTATTTTTCTACCTTCCTGTAACAACATTAACATTGGTAAAAAAGCAAAACCAATAATTGCTGAGCTATGAAAACCAAATCCTGCTACAAGCACAATGAAATACTCTTTATATCTCTTTTCAAACAGAAAGCTGGTAGCCCAAAACACAAAAGCAACACCTATTAACTGTCTCATAAGATTAAGAGATACATTATACAGTGTCAGATAATACAATACCATAAACAACCATATTTTTATTCCAAATATCTTTTGATATCGCTTTGCCCCTAAGTATATAACCACAAGTGGAATCAATTGATAAAAAAACAATCCCCAGTGATAATCATCAAATATTCTGGTTAATCCATACACCAAAATATGATATAACGGCTCTGACATAAATGATGTAGCATAGTTACTAAAATATACTTTAAAACTGCTGGCAGACAATGCCACTTCATAGTTTTTCTTTCCGTACACCATTACGTCTGTTCCAACAGACGAATCTCTAACTCCTGCCAATATTGCAGGTAAGAGAATCGCTATTGTAACCAATATATTTCTTGTATATTTTTTCTTTGTCTTTTCAGCAAGCCAAAAAAGTAGTGCCGAACCAAAAAACACAACTAAATATATTAACATCTACACACCTTCTTTTATCCTATAAAACGTCATTTCAAGCTTCTAAGCTTTGCTAACATTTTATTACCACACTCAAAACCAAAGATTCTCCATAAGCCTTTTGCCATCAAATATTTTCCTGTATTCGATGTGCAGCTCAACAAATTCATACGCTTTCTGACGTGCTCGTAACACTTATCTCTTTCATCCCTGTTTGGTAATAACGCTACAAGAACAATGATATTCGTATATCTATCCGCAAAATATCTGCGAATTATACTCTCTTCTTTAAAGTTGCTTGCACTGTCAAAGGCAATAGAAAAGGCTTCTAACTGGCTATACACCGATTTAAACGACTGCGTACTGACCAAAGAACCCTCGCGAAACACTCTATATTTTACTAGCTTTGTTTCTATCAACTGATATGTCTTTACATTTTGTATTAATCTCAAAAAGAAATCGCAATCTTCGCCAACTGCAATATTAACATCGTATCTTATTGGATATGTCTGTAAAAATTTATTATTAATTACACACTGGTAAGGTCTCCATGGAATTTGTGAATTCTTCTCTGCAAACCTTGTGCATAATTCCTTGATATCTGTGTCCTTATAAGGTATGAATTCTTTAACATCCACCTTTATAGTCTCTTTATCTGAATACCAATGTACAAAATTTCCTATTATTATGTCTGGCTCCTGATTCGCTATGCTCTTATCAAGACTTTCTAAAGCGCCTTCACAGAGAAGATCATCTCCATCAACAAAAACGATATACTCTCCTCTTGCCTGATCCATACCTGCATTTCTTGCACTGGATGCGCCACCATTCTTTTTATGTACAACTACAATACGTTCATCTTTCTTCTGTAAGCAATCACATATTTCACCGCAAGAATCAGGAGAACCGTCATCTACTAATATTAGCTCAAAGTCTCCATAACTTTGAGCTAATATACTATTTACACATTCCTCAATATAATCTTCAATCTTATATACAGGTACAACAATCGAAAATCTCATTTGCTCCCTCCAACGTTTTTCTCTTAATTCTTTGCGTTTTCTTTACAAGCCTGCGCAAATTTAGCATAAAATGCTCGACGCTTTTCATCCAAATAATCTTTTCGATAATTTTGTGAAGTTTCGAAATTCTTCTTTGCCTGCTGCATCATTTTATCTGCATTAATAGAATTAATAATCTGTACAATCTGTCCTACATTTCCCTTACGGAAGATGTACTCTTTTTCTACAAGTTCACCCATTCCACCAGCAGTCGAACCAGCAGCTGGACACGCTCTGCTTATTGCTTCTATCATTGCACGAGGTAATCCCTCCTGTTTTGATGGCTGGATATAGAAGTCAATCTCATCTAACCATGGGAAAACATCATCATGTGATAGAACACCGCAAAACTCTACCTGATCTGTTACACCACATTCCTCGGCAACACTTCTTAAATAATCTGAACTACCGCTTCCTGCAAGTCTATACTTAACAATCTTTCCTTGCTTTTTCAATTCTGCAAGTGCGCGAATAACATATTCCTGTCCCTTATATTTAACATCAACCTGTGCTAATGTTCCTAAAACAAGTGGCTCGTTTCCACGCATTTTAATCTTATCAAGTCTTTTAGCAAGAACTGTATCATCTGTATCCTTCAATTCAACATCCGAGCAATCTATCCAATTTCCCTTACATGGATATCTTCTTTCAAGAAACTCCTTTGTAACATATACTGCATATGGCGCACGCTTCAGCTCGCGCTTTGTGGACAAAGTCATAATCGGAGCCACAAACTTACCCTTTAAGCTATAATTCCAGTATGCATCCCATGGACATCCTACAGATTCAACCAAATAAGGCACATTATGCTTTCTAGCACAATGAATCGCATATTCTGCAATCTTACTATGCAACTTTACAATCAAGCCATCAGCCTTACTAATCTCTTCCTCCATCATTAATTTCGCCTCTTTTGTCAAAATTAATGAACCATTTGAAACAGGCTTTACTGTTACTTTAGGATTCTTCAATTCAAACAATCCTGTATCAAATTCCTGTTTTTTTACTGCTCTACAAAAAATAGTCAGTTCATCAAAAAATTCCATATATCGGTCAGTTATTGAATCCCTTAAACCACCCAATGTATAATATTTACCATCTATCTCTCGGAGCTTATGGTCATGTGCAAATACTAATTTCATTTGTGCTCTCTCTTCTTACATCTAATTTTTTCTAATTATTCTTGCACATAGCAATTAAAGCGTTTCTAGATTCCTCCGCCAATTCTCTATATGCTCTTACTTTTGAAACTACAGTTGTCTCATTCTCAATCAAGTCAGCAAATTTCTGTTTTAATAACTCTGCCTTTACATCAGCAATATTAATAACATAATCATCCAATCCTATATCATGCATAATTCCCTGTGACTTATTTCCAGTATATGCAATAGCAATACCTGGAACATCGCAACCAAATGAGAAAATAACTGAATGAAAACGTGTACCAACAATATAATCACAAAAACTATAAATACACTTTAAATCATGACAATCATAATCAACATTAGAAATAATACGATATTTTTCCTGTTCAATCATTTTCGTTACATCTGCAATACATGCACCATCATTCTCATGTGCATTAACTGCCAATGTATGCTCTACAATAACAGGCATAAATCCCTGTTCATATACCCAAGATATAAACTCTGCAAGTTCATGTTTAAAAGTCTCATACGCCTCTTCAGGATTCTCAGAATTAGGAAAACGATATGGACGCATTGTAAATGCTACTAGTTTTCTATCACTAGGCAGATTATACTTTTTGAAAATTTCATCTTTATTCAAATCTGCCTTAGGTAATGTAAATGCTAAATCTGGATAATTCTGTATATCTAATCCCAAATCGTCCTTAACCATATCTTGTGATAATGTTTCTCTCGAAGTAAGCACCTTACATCCGCTTAAAGCCTTTTTAGCTATTGCCTTTACAAACGGTCCTTCAAAAGGTCCAAAGGAATTTGGCATAACATATACAGGCTTTTTCATTTTATTCGCCAACAAAATTGGATAAGTCCAAAAGTACATACTATATGTAGAAGATAATCCTCCATATGTTTGCAGCAAGCCGCCGCCCTTCATGAATAAAGCATCTGCATCTTCCAGTATCTGAACTGCTTCCCTCTTTTCCTGACTCAAAAAACGCTTTGCAATCCCTCTTGTAGCATTGCACAAAATGAACATGCTGCCCAACAAATCAAAAACCGCTACCAATCCCCACTTCATCTTCAATGACATAGTATAGCTGATATTCTCTTTACTACGGAATTTACGAGATGGATGCTCCAAAATTGGTGGAATAATCTTTAATCCAATTTTCTTACTTTGTTCAACAGGTTCATTTCTTTCTGATGTTAAATAAAATTCTCCTTTAAATCCTGCATCTTCTGCCAAGCGTTTGGTTTCCCATACTAATGCCTGATCACCTCTATTTAAATCTGAACATCCTGGGATAATAACATATTTATTCATTAAATCTTATAAACAACCTTTCATTTTTTCAAATAAATTCTTTGAATGAAATTTATTTGGCTAATTTTTCAATAGTCGCTCCTACTGTAGCAGGAACAACATTTATACGCTCACCCTCCTGAGTAGGGAAATAAACCACATCTCTCTGTGGATTTCTCTCCTCAATTGCCTGTCTATAAATCTCACTATATCTGTTAGCCATGGTCTTTGTATTATATTTAGCCAAAACGTCTTCATAGGCATGCTGTGTTAATACCTTTACCATATTGCTCTCATATCTTGCACGCTGAATCGCCTCTACGAAGTCTTCTGTACTCTTACATACAAAACCGTTCTCTCCTGTATGGATTACATCACGATTACCAATAACATCACTTACGATACACAACTTGTTCATGTACATTGACTCTAACAATGATATTGGCAAGCCTTCCCAAAGGGAAGTAAGCATAAATACATCAGACTGTAATGCATGCTTCAAAGCATCTCTTCTCTCTGCCCATCCTGTAATCTCGATATTAGGTGCTGTAAGCTCTTCTCTCATCTCACCATCGCCTACCCATACGAACTTCACATCAGGCATAGCTAATGCAATATCATTGAACTGCTTTGGATTCTTCTGGTAGCAGATTCTACCCAATGTAAATACTGTAAATGGATGCTCTTTCTTTGTCTGAACAGTTCCAATCAAAGAATCCAGTTCCTTCATATTAACGCCGTTATCAACATATGTAGCCTGCTTAGTAAGCTTAAGACTTTCCTTATGCTCTCCTTCACTACAGCTAATAGTAGTACAGTTACGCTTTGCACATACTGTTTCAATTGCCTTATAGATAATACGCTTTAACTTACCATGATTTGCCATCAGAAAGCTATAACCATGTGGTGTATAGAACAACGGAACATCCTTACCATTGAATGCCCATCTTCCTAAGGCACCTGCCTTTGATGAATGCAAATGAATTACATCTGGCTTAATTTCTTTGGCAATCTTTCTAATCTCTCCAAAAGCCTTCAAGTCCTTTGTAAAGTCTATACTTCTTCCAAAATTTTTAACTTCAATTAACTTTATACGTGAATCAAAGTACTCTCTATAATTCTGAGGTGTCTGGCGACGTGTTGCATATGCCACATATACATCATTCGACTTAACTAATTCATTGGTTAAGTCAACAATATATGTAAATACTCCTCCACCCATTGCTTCTACTATAAAAAGAATCTTTTTTCTCTCTTTCAACATTTAATCTCTACCTCAACTCTTTCTACAACCCTCAATAAACCAAACAATTACTTATACTCTCTTTTGGAACTTCTACTTAGACCCCTTACGCATCAACACAACCTTGAATGTTTCGAAGATAATCTTGAAATCTAATAACAATGACCAGTTATCAATATACTTCAAATCAAGCTTTACTACCTCATCGAAGTCCTCAATATCACTTCTACCACTAATCTGCCACATACCTGTAAGTCCAGGTGTCATGCTAAGACGACGTCTATAATAACTATTATAAGCCTCAAACTCATCCATTGTTGGTGGTCTTGTTCCAATTAAGCTCATATCTCCCTTTAAGATATTATAGAACTGTGGAAGTTCATCCAAACTGGTCTTTCTAAGGAAGTTACCTACCTTAGTAATTCTTGGGTCATTATCCATCTTAAACATAAGACCCTTTACCTGATTCTGCGCCATGAGCTCCTTCTTGCGCTCTTCAGCATCTATGTACATAGAACGGAACTTATAGAAGTTAAATCTTCTTCCATTCTTACCGATTCTTGTCTGACAGAAAAGAATTGGTCCTGGAGAATCAAGCTTAATCGCAAGAGCGATAAATGGGAACGCAATACCTGTAATAATAATTCCCACAAGTCCTCCACATATGTCAATAAATCTCTTTACTGCAAGCATTCCTTCATTCGCATGTGTCTTAGCATAAGATACCACTACGCAATCGCCATAGTTCTCTACCTTGCCCTGCTTGCCATCCTGACGATTAATTCCGATACAGTAATGACTTGTAACACCCATCTCTTCGATATTCTGTACAAGCTCCTCACATGCTACTCTTCCTTCGTCATTAACATCCAAAAAAACTTCATCTACTGCATACTGTCTCACTAACTCAAGCATATTCTCTGCATTCGCCAGCATCGGAACGCCCTGATAATCTGTACCAATGTCCTCTCTCTCTGCATCCAGACAGATAACGCCCTCCAGACTATGCTGGATTGAAAGATTACTCTGTAATCTCTTGAATGCATCCTCTAACTGTGCTGACTGTGACACTAACAACACCTTAATCTTTACATTCTCTTGTGTATAGTACTTATGTAAGATTGACTTCAATATCATATGTCCTGCCAACATCAAAACAGGTAAAATCACTGCCAGATAAATCAATACCCATCTTGCAAACTCTACACCATATCTTGTCATATAGAGGAACATACTCACGAATGCTACCATAGCAATATCATAGATGACGATGTCTTTTACCTCTCCAAAAACTCTCTTCTCCATAAAGCTATAACGCCATCTCATAGCCAACTGATACAGTGTATAGAACAACGCAATGCTTACGCCCACTGTCATATACATCATGCTATAATAACCACCAGGTATCTTTCCTTCGAATCTAATATTCAAAGCAATCAGGTATGCTGCTACAAAACATACATAATCTGTCAGCATTAATCCGACAGTTGTTATCATTCTACTCTTCTCCCTCATAGTACTCTCCTTCTTACATCAGGTTCTATTTCTCTCCCTTAGAACCATCCTTACCATAATAGTTACCATAGTAATTGCCATAATAGTTACCGTAATAGCTTCCTGCACTCATATCAACTTTATTCAGTACAGCACCCAAGATTCTACAGCCTGAACGCTCCAACTGCTCCTTTGTCTTACGAATCTGACGATAACTCATACGATTACTTTCAATTACGATAAATGCGCCATCACATACTGCTGCAATAATCGCTCCATCAATAACACTTCCAAGTGGTGGTGTATCAATAATAACATAATCGTACTCTTCCTTAAGTGCATTCAGCTTCTCATAGAAAAGTGCACCACCCACTAATTCACTTGGATTAGGTGGTACGGGACCTGCAAATACCATATGAAGATTCTCATACTCTGTCTCGCAGATACACTCATCCCATTCTTCCTGACCAGATAAATAATTAGTCAAACCATTCTTTACCTGACCTACCTTATACTTACCTACAATAACCGACTTACGAAGGTCTGCATCTATAAAGCATACCTTATATCCTGCCTCAGCCATAGAAATTGCCAAGTGCATGGATACATTAGTCTTTCCCTCATTCGGTACTGTACTAGTAATCGCAATTGTCTTGATATCTGCACCACAGAATCCGATATTTCCTCTAAGCGTCTTATATGCCTCCTGAATTCTGAAGTCCAGTGGCTCCAAATACTGTAATGTTACCTGTTTCATCTCAATAACCGTCCTTTATCTATACTTACTGATTTCTCTTCTTCTTTTTCTTCTTAATATTAGGATTATGTGGTATCACTGCCAATACACTCAAGCCAAGCTTCTTCTCCACATCATCAGGAGTTCTGATAGAATCATTCATTATAAATCTGATAACAAAGAGCACACACATGAGTAACACTCCTGCTGCTCCGCCTAACACTGTATACTTAGGAATGCTTGGGCTGCACTTCTCTGTTGGAAGATTCGCTTCATCTACAACATTTACCGCCTCAATATTCATAACATTCGTAATATGCTCCGCAGCCTTTTCTCTTAACGTATCTGCGATTCTCATAGCATCTACAGGATTATCATCCGTAACTGTAATCGTAATACAACGTGTAGATGTCGGTACATCAATTGATACCTGACTAAGCAGCTCATCGTATGTTACACCCATACCTAACTCTTCAATTACCTGTTCGATAACATGGCGGCTCTTAATCAATACCGCATAGTCATTTGTTAACAAAGTACCCATCTGCATATCAGAGTATGATGTTGACTTATCGCTATCGCTCTTAACACCAATATACATCTGTGTCTTTGACTGATATAATGGTGTCAGCGCAAAGCTGCTGTATGCAAAACCAATCACAGCTGTCAGCACTCCCACTAAGATAATCAGTGGAAGCTTTCTCCACAAATCAATCAATATACCCTTCACATCGATTTCAATTTCTTCTTCACTATTCATCATTTGCTTTGTATCCATCTTATAATAACTTCCCTTCTATAATTCTTCTCGGGTTCATACAGAACAACTGCTTTGCTGTTCCACTTCCATACTTTTTCTCTACAATCTGGGCTGCCTTAGCCAATGCTGGTACTCTGTCTACATCATCATGCGCATCTGTCGCTACTACATGAATCAGCTCCTGCTTTATCCAACGAAGCACGCATCTCTTCGTCATCCATCCGCCTCTTCCTGTAATACTGCCTGCATTCACCTGCATATAGGCTCCCATCTCTATTAACTCCTCAATACGCTCCGTACGCTTACGAAGTGCATCGTATCTCTCAATATGTGCTATCAGCGGAACATATCCTGCCATTAATACCTTCTGCACACCATTCTTAATATATGTATATTCATCCTTAGGGGAGAACTCAATTAATACATAAAAAGAATCTGCCAATGAGCACACATTATGCGCCTCCAGCAGATTGTCTATTTCATAATTGTATAATATCTCATTCCCTGTATAAAGATGAATTGGAATATTCTCATTATCTAGCCACTGCTGCAACTCTTCCACGAGTTGTTTTACCTTTGTGCTGCTAACATTTTTCCTGCTCTTGGATGCTTTATAATGTGGTGTTGTAACAATTTCACAAATTCCTTCCTTTGCCGCCATGCGCAGCATCTTCTGTGACTGTGCAACATCCATCGCCCCATCATCTACTCCTGGCAGAATATGACAATGCATATCCACAAACCTCTTATTCATATTATACTCCTAACAACTGCTCTCTCTCTTATAGTATCTGTGTTTCCCACAAACACCTCTCCCATTATACATAGGAATTTCTTCCATTGTAAATTGATGATTTTTACAAACCCCCCTATCATTTCCACTTTCTTATGTTTCACTTTTGACATGTTACTCTTTTATCAATTACTGTGTTACCACCTTGTTACCCAATAGGACATTATTCCTAGTTTGCGCACAGCATAACATAAAAAAGACTGACAGTTTTATTACCTGCCAGTCTAATCACTTTTTCTGATTATTTATTCAACTCTTTTAGGATTTATCATAGTCATATAATGAGTTCCTCCAAGTGTGGCATCTGTTGTCCAAAAAAGCTTTCTCCCTGCAAATGTGCCTTCATCATCCCATGTAACATCCAGATAGTAGTACTGTCCATCTACCAAACACCGATTCCACGCATGACAAATCCATACGCCATTCTCAAGCACAAATCCTCCCAAGAAATCAGACTCCAAGCCAGCTGCTGTTGCCAACACGTTGAATGCATTGGCATAGCTTTGACACACTCCGCTTCCCCCAACTAATGCATCCATAGTCGAATACTTGCTTAAGGTCTCATCATAGCTGACCGTCATACAAAGATAATCATGGATAGCTGCCGCTTTCTGCATCTGAGTCATCTCTGGCAGCACTATCGCAGATACGATTAGCTTTGCCAACTGCTCCTGCGTATAACCTGTCAGCGAACCTCTAGATACTAAAGACAGATTCTCACGAATCACCTCATAACGCACAGGTGCATCCAGTGCTGCTCTTGATACATATCCCTTCATATTCTGATAATTAATCGCGCAAAACAACTCTGTTCCACTATCACAATATCCAGTTATCTGCACAAAACTCCCTGCTGGAATCACTCCCAGCACCTTCGTAATGGTTGTATCTGTCGAACATCCATTATAGACAACTGCATCCGCTACTGTCCACAACAGAGCACTACTTTCCGTTCTCGACCAAGCCAATTGAGCCGCCGATACCTGCATCGGAGTCAATACCAACATAATAGCAGCCACTATACTTACTACCCATCTTTTCAACATATGCCTTCCCTCTTGCTGTTCCTCTTCTGTTTCAATGATTCTCCTATTGTGGTACTACTGCCACAGGCTCATAGAATATCTGTAATATCATATTATACAACGCATCCTGATTCACATAGAACTCTTCATACTTCGTACCCATAGCAGAAGCTCCAGGTACTGAATAAACACAGGATTCATCAAAGGTATATCCTACAGCCATAGATGCAAGATGCACAATCTCATCTGCCGTAAGATCAGTTACCGAGTACGCAGATACTACACTCAACAAATCAAGTGGAAGTGATAAATCATTCTTTACCATTGCTTTGGTCTTCTGCCCAAACGCCGCAAGATATTGCTTCTGTCTCTCAAGACGTCTGTCCGCGCTATATCTGCTGCTCTCACCTTCCCACTGACGGAACTTAACATAATAGAACGCATCCTGTCCTAACAAAGTCACTTTTTCACCTTTTTGAATGTTTGTTCCTTTTCTGTTCACACTCTCAATTGCAGTCAGCGTTACACCACCAATCGCATCATTAAGCTTAGTAATCGCTCCCATATTCATAGAGAAATATCCATGAATCGGTACCTGATACATCACTCTACCGATAGCAGCCACTGCACGCTGACAGCTGTCAGCGCCGCCTGTACCATATGCATGCTGAAGACAAATCTGTCCCCATACAGTATCATAGTACTTATTTGATGTAGTATATCTGTCAATCGTTGTCATAGTGTTACGGTTAATCGTAATCAATGAAATCTTCTTCTTGTGTGGGTCAAGCACCGCCAGCATATTCATATCTGCCTGACCGCCCATCTGCTCTGCAAGCAGCTCATTCATAGTACCCATAGTATCAACACCGAAAATAGCAAACGTTCTGATATCGCTGTTATACTGGAATACCACATTATTATAGATAACCTGACCTTCCTTCAGATTACCATCAAAGATAGCAAGCTGAGCCTTCTCCTCCTCGGGAACCTCTATCGGTGCTACACTTTCCTGTACTACCTCTGGCTCAATCGCATCCTCAGCTGGAACCATTACCGTCTCAGGTACTACTGTAGTCTCAGGCACCACCGCAGTCTCTGACTCACTGACAACCTCTGACTCTACAACTGTTTCCGTCACACTCTCTGCTTCCACCACTGTAGCTGTCTCTATCTCATCATCCAATGGTACTAATGCCAATTCCTCGTCCAAATCAATCTTCTGATAAACCTGTGTCTCAACCACCTGTGTTTCCATTACTGGTGCAGTGGTAGTTGCATTCTTCTCCAGGTTCCTGCCACCTGTATAGTTCATAACCGCCAATGCTATCACACCACCCAGTGCCAGCATGACGATACACAATAATATAATTAAAGTAATCTGTAATGCTTTATTTTTCTTCTTTCTTCTACGATGTCTGTGCGAACCATGATGATGATGTCCGCTTCCATGCTCTCTATGTTCACTTGTGCTTCCGTTCGACTGTTGTTCTATGCTCTTACTTTCTTCACTCATAGATTTCTCCTAACTCAATACTCTCTCTTGTCTAAATCAATGTCTCTCGACAACATCAGTTACTATGCAAATCCTTTATAAACATATATCCCTGGCTTTCACCAGGGATATAACCAAAACCACACATATTATACTTAGGATAATAAATATTTAAGTCTTAATTCTTTAATTAGTTAAAATCAACAAATCTTAATGACTCAGCTAAAACGCCATCTACGATAATAGCAAGCTTGCTGTGTCCGCCAAGAACTGTATAAATCTCGTTATATAATGTTGCAACTGGAAGGAACTGCCATACGCCTAACTCATCATTGTAAGCAAGGATGATTACGTTATCTGCTGGTGTTACGCCTGGTGCTGATAAAGCAATAGGTGTACCCTCTGCTGCATTAATTAAGTTCTTACAATCAAGTACGTTAAGTACTCTGATGTCATCTCCGATACAAATCTGAAGAGCCTCTAATACAAGGTCCTTGAAGATTACTGGAACATCACCAATCTTAACAGCATCCTTAGAAACTGCTAAAGGAGCAATTGCTAAATCCTCAGATGAGATTAATAAATCTAATCTTGGTGCGATTAATGTATCTGCTGTTGTAGCAGTTGTTGCTGGTGTTGTTGATGATGTAGTATTAGTAGATGTACTTGGTGTTGTTGCCTCTGGGCTTGGTGTGATAACGCCTGCCTCTGGACTTGGTGATGTAGGAACATCCTCATCTGGAATAACTGGAGCCTCTGGGCTTGGTGTAATAACGCCTGCCTCTGGACTTGGTGCAGCAAAAGCTGTCATAGATGAACCAAGTACTAACATAGTTGCGCAAATAACTGCGATAATTCTTTTCTTCATGATATACTCCTCCTCCATGAATATTTGTGTGATTTTCTATATTACACATTTACAATCGCGAAACGTATAATATCTCCCTCAAAAACATTTCTCTCTTAATGATTTAAATTATTATGTATACTCAGAAATGCTCATGCGGATATTACTATATCATAAAACAATCTAATTTTCCATAGTAAAGTTCACAAAAATCCTCCTTTGAAATGAACAATTTTTGTCTTGATTGCCATGTCATAAATGAACATTGTTCGTATACATCAAAAAAAGACTGACAGCCGTCAGCCTTTTTCTAATATTCTCATTAATCAGCTAATATATGTTTAAAAATTTGCAACATAGTTTGCTATGTATTGATAGGTAAGCGGCGTGTTTTCTAACAAACTGTCAGGATGTAAAAAGTACTCCTGAAATGCTTCTGCGAAATACTCTAAGCTGCTGCTTCTTGCCTGAGCAGCACTTCCGCCAACTACCACAAACTTCTTACGCTCTGCCTCATAAATCGCCTCAAACTCTTCTGTCTTATTCGGGAAATCATAGGTAAACTGTATATAATGTCCCATCTCGTGAATCACCGAATTACGAATTGACTTTTCACTGGCAGATATCCAAATTACTTTAATATAACCATCCGTAACCGCCATAACATTATTATAAATACCTTTATAGTACATATCAGAAAGACTTTCCTGCGTAATTACAATTCCCCAGCCATCCGCATAAAACTGTTCTATAATATTCTGCGGAAGCAGTACCAAGGTCTCTGCCAATATGACATAATACTCATCTAACGGTAATGTATCTGCAAGAGGTGTCTCCTGTTCCCACTCATCAATAAAAATTGTAGCATCTTCTTCAGGCATTCCTACCATCAAAGTAACAAATACAGTACATATTAATAATGCGAATACGCGCATTCCCCGTTTTACATACTTTTCTCTCATACCTAATCCCCACTTTCCAAGATTCAGTATGCGTCACTATATGCCTGACCAAGCTGCCTTTCGCATAACATAAGTAAATTTCAATTCCCTTTTACCCATTATAACACTTTTATCTGTTATTTGCTATCTTTTTTATTATTTTGACAGACATTATTCTATTCAATTATCTCTCGCAAAACACCTACGACAACATATCTGTTAGACTTTCGCTCAGATACACAAGTCTGTAAAACTACCAACTTGTCCTCTGTAGTAATCTCTATCTCTTCCCTTCTACGATACAGCTCCGATTCTTCACCTGAAAGCAGCTCATCAATATATTTCTGATAACTGGTCTCTTCCTCAAAATTGTACCATACCGTAATACGCTTATCATCTGTTTCCTTCGCAATTGCAATATCATATACCAGCGTTTTATCAGGCATATAAATTACGAACTCTTTATTCTCTTCAAAAAAGCTTTCATCTTCAAACTGATGCAGTGAGCCAAACATCGTACCATTCTTCATATTGTGTCCATATAATACCGTAACAGGGTCTTCAAATGTATTGCTATTATAAAGCTCTGCATAGATACAGCCTGGATACCCATAACTTCCATCGATATTATGCATCAGATAATAGGTATCATCCGACGGATGCTGCAATACAGGATAATCAATAACTGTATTATCCATCCGTATCCACGCATAGATGTCTGCATTTTCTTCTAACTGAAGCTTCTGAAAATCTATCTCGGATATGTACTTATTCTCTTCTGTCTCTGCTACTTGCTCCTCCGACGTTGTACTCTCCTCTATTGTCATCATTTCCACTTCTGTCTCGACCTCTATTGATGCAGTCGCATTCTCTGCCAACTGCTCATAATAATCCTCCTGCTGTCCCTGACCCATGTGGCAATAAGAGTAATACACGATATAACCGACGCATAATACAAGCCCTATCGAAGCCACTGTCAGAATAATCTTCCACATGCGTTTATTCATCATCTACTCTCCCTCCATTATCGGCTCATAGAATATGTCTACAATCATTTCATACAAGGCTTCTTCATCCACATAATATTCTTCATACTCACCATTTACTACTGTTTCTCCAGGTACGGAATATATGCTGCCCAAATCAAAGCTATATCCAATCATCTGAGATACAAGATAAGTCATCTCATCTACTGACACATCTGTTACTGAATATTCTGCTACAATCTTGTACAAATCTACTAGTAATGCCATATCCTCCTTAACCATTCGCTTCATCTTCTGAAGAAAAGCATTTAAATACTGCTTCTGTCGCTCCAGTCTGGCATTCGCCGAACCTGGAATATGTTGATTACGAAACTTTGCATACCAGAAAGCATCCTCACCCAGTAAGTGAACCGTTTCACCTCTTTTAATATCAGTTCCGTAATGCTTGATATCCTCCATAGCAACAAGTTCTACACCGCCTATGGCATCATTTAGCGTCGTAATCGCTCCCATGTTCATAGCAAAATATCCATGAATCAGTATCATATACATCAAATTATCAATAGCAGCAACCATCTTCTCACAGCTGTCTGTTCCTCCAGTTCCATATGCATGCTGTAATGTTATCTGTGCATCTACAGTATCCACATAGGTTCCATCCGTTGCAAAACGCTGTATCTGTGTCATGCTGTTACGGTTAATCATAATCAGCTTTAGGCTTTTCTCATGTGGATTGAGCACCGCCAGAAAGTTCATATCAGACTGTCCTCCCATAGACTCTGCCAATAACTCCTCCACCGTTCCCATATAATCAATTCCCATGATTACAAAGGTCATAATGTCCTCATTATACTGATACTTCTGCCCGTTATAATAAATCTGTCCCTCTTTCAGAACATCCTCTTCTTCTTTCTCTTCATTCTCTATTTGATTCACTGTCACATTAGTAAGCACTGGCGCTGTTGATGTCGCCTTCTGTTTCAGATTCTGTTTTCCTATATTACTTACAATTGCAAATGTCGCAATTCCCATTACTGCTAATATTGCAATACAAACTATAAATACACAAACGCCCTTAAGAACCTTTGACTTTTTCTTTTCTTTCATTTTTCCTCCCTAAACAGTCTGTAATTCCAAACTCTCTACCCAAAACAGGTCCCCGACTCACACCGGGGACCCCATCAAAACCACACATATCTTAAATATAAAAATACAAATTAATTATTAACTGCAAGTTTCTTCTTAGAAACTGCTACAAGTGCTGTACAGCCTAATGCAAGAACTACAACTAATGCAACGCCCATCTCACCTGTTCTTGGAGCAATCAATGCACTTGAGTCTAAATCAACAGGTGTTGAATCAGCTAACGCTACTGCCTCATCTACTAAAATAACAAGCTTGCTATGGTCATCAAGCTCTGTACTAACCATATCATCTGCTGTAGCGATTGGAAGGAACTCCCACATCTGCTCCGCATTGTTATAAGCAAGCAACTTAACGAGCTCTGTTGGATCAACTCCAGGTACATTCAATATTACAGAACCCTTACCTTCAACATCAACAATGCTCTTGATTGTAACCTCTTCACCTAAGCTCTCCTGCACTGCTTCCACAACGCTAACCTTAAATCCAGCGGATGGATCATAAACCTTTACATCACCATCTGCAACAGAAACATCCACATCCTCGAAATCAACAACAATGTCTACTCTTGGTGCAAGTAACTCCTCTGCAGTTGGACTTGCTGCAAAAGCTGTCATCTGTGCGCCGAACACTAATATAACTGCTGAAGCTAATGCTAAAAATCTTCTCTTCATAACTATCTCCTCCTCCCTCATATACTCTGTGTGATTTCTATACTATACGCTCCCTAAAATGCGCATAATATCTCTCAACATAAGATACTATCATGTCAAACCAAGCAGTCACTCCCCAAGTAACCCTTATGCATGGTGATATGATAACATAATCTGTTACTTTTTTCCATTAAAAATTTCAAATTACTCAACTTCCGTTGTGATTTTATGAATATCAAGATTCAATTTAACAAAATTGGTACCTGCAGTACTTTCGTGCTTTTTCAAAATACGCTGCGCTACACTGATTGAATTATTATAGGAACATCTGTCCAGCATAATAATGTACTGACAATTACTGCACTTTGACACAATATCAAAGTCTCTCAACGAACTCTCAAGCACTTTCGCTATCCCTTCCATTGCAAACTGCATCAGATAATCTTCTACATTATCAGTACTAATTTCCATATCTGCATTCAGCTCTACCGTCAAAAGAATCACATAACCTTCCTCCTGACGACGCTTATTCTTCTTAGCCTGTAACGCATACAAAAAACGGAACTCCTCAAAATCACATAGCACTGCTTTCTTCTCCATTGCCAGTGTCCGTTCTGCCAGCATTCTCTGTATTTCCTGTCTGGACAATTCGTTTGTTTTCTCTTCGAGTCTAAGTTCCCTTTTCAAATTTCTAATCAGGTCAGCACCCTTTATTCCCAGTCCGCTTTTAATGTTCTGCTCCAATGTACCAAATAACTTCTCTGCCTGACTGTCCTTTCCCTGACGCAGAAGTGCTCTTATTTTATACAAATTCAGAGTTTCCTCGTATTCATCAATCTCCAAGGAATTGCTGCAAAGTCTTTCAACCGTTTCAAAGGCCTCTTGCTTCCAATGATGCTCTATCAGCATCTCCATAAGATAAAGGTATCGGGAATGATATAACATGCTTTGATTGCTTACCCAATAGTCATTTTCCAAGTTGGCCAAAAACATACCTTTATAAACTGCCACTGCCTTTTCCAAACAACGCAGTCTGATTTCTTCATTGGCTGGATTCTCCTTAACCTTCTCGTACTCCTGTTGGAATACATCCACATCCAGCTCTACTGCATGCTCAGGATTCCAGCGGTAATTCCCCCTTCCAGTCAGAATATAGTCTTTCTCACCAAAAGTGGTATTCAAAACCTTACGAAGTCTGTACATCAGATTCTTCAATGCATCTGCAGGATTCTCAATCTCCTGAGGCTTCCACAAATGCTTCTCCAGCTCGATATTTGTAATCACTCTGTCCCTATGTATCAGTAAAAAAACCAAAAGCTTAATCAATATGGTTGAATGAATGCTTCCTTCATCCAGCATTTGTCCTTTTCTTGTCATTCGAAAGTATCCAAACAATTTAATCTGAAACATCAGTTACCGTGTCCTTCCAGCGCTTTCGTTGATTCCTTCTCCAGAAGCTCAGCATCATACGCCAAATGCTGATGCTCCTTCTTACCCGAAATAATGTCAAATAGCAGCTTCGTTGTCGCCTTTGCCATATCCTCAATCGGCTGACGGATGGTAGTCAGCTTCGGTGTCATATAATCTCCTACCTCGATACCATCATACCCCACCAAAGAAACGTCATCAGGTATTCGCAAGCCCGCCTCTGATAAGGCTCTGGAAGCTCCTATTGCCAATGTATCCGACATTGCAAACACAGCTGTAAACGGCTCTCCCGATGCCAGCAGTCTCTGCGCAGTCTGGTAACCATTCTCCATAGAGAAATGGTCAATATCCTCTCTTGTCTGATAAATCAGTCTGTAATTTACTGGTATATTGTGTCTGGAAAGTGCATCGAAGTATCCCTGCATACGCAGCTGACCGATACTCTTTGCTTCTGTCTCTGTTGCAATCAATGCAATCTTTGTATGTCCAAGTCCAATCAGATAATCAATAACCTTTGCAGCTTCCTTTCTGTCATCTACACCGATACTGGAATAATGATGCTTACTGATATTCTCAGGTACGGAACCTGCCGTACTGAATACGAAAGGAACATTAAGCTTTTTCAGCTTATCCTCTGAATGCGAAAAACGGCCTCCAAGGAATATAATTCCTCGCAGACGCTTCTCCTTTACTACCTTCTGTGCTACTTCTACCTCATCCTCATCAGTCTCGATATGCTGTAGCTCCATGGAATATTTCTTACGCTTACACTCTTCCTCTATGACCTTAATCATATTAGAGAAGAACGGGTTTGTAATACCCTTTACCAGTACCGCAATCGCCTTAGCATCCACACGCTTCAGATTACGCGCGCTGTTATTCGGTACATAGCCATACTCCTTAATCGTCTCTAATATCTTTGCCTTGGTCTCTGGATTAATATCAGGATGATTGTTAATTGCCCTGGATACTGTACTGACACCAACACCGCATAGCTTCGCTATGTCTTTTATTGTAGGTTCAAACATCGTAACCCCACACCTTTCTCTATATTACACTGCGTCGGCCTCCCCACCGACGCAGTCTTTATCTTTATACTATCTGGCAATACGTCCAAAAGTACGCGCCCAGTCTAACATCTTTGTAGCAAGCTCATCTGTCATGACCTCTGCTGTTACTCTCCAATGCCAATTGTTTCCAAGTGTGGATGGTGTATTGATTCTTGCCTCGCTGCCAAGCTCCAAATAATCCTGTAAAGGAATAATCGCTGTGTCAGATACGCTGGCAAGTGCCATCTTAATCAATGCAGGACAAATATCTTTTGTACGCTTTGCGCCTGTATACTTCTTTGCAAATGCCAAATCCTTTCTGCTCATTGCAGGAATCCAGCCATTTACAGTATCATTATCATGTGTTCCTGTATATACTACGCTATTGCTTGTATAATTATGTGGCAGATAATCGCTTTCCTCTCTGGAATCAAAGGCAAACTGCAATATCTTCATACCAGGATATCCTGTCTTCTTCACAAGCTTTATTACGCTTGGTGTCAGGAAGCCTAAGTCCTCTGCAATAATTGGTCTGTTGCCAAGCTGCTTCTTCATCTCTGCAAAGAGTGCATAGCCTGGTCCCTTCTTCCACTCACCAAACTCTGCTGTCTCATCCCCATACGGAATCGCCCAGTACTCATCAAAGCCTCTGAAGTGGTCGATACGAACCATATCATATAATCTGAAACAATATTCCATTCGACGAACCCACCATGCAAAGCCTGTCTGCTCATGATAATCCCAACGATATAAAGGATTACCCCATAACTGACCTGTTGCTGAAAATGCATCAGGAGGACAGCCTGCTACTGCAATCGGAATATTCTTCTCATCTAACTGGAACAACTCAGGATTCGCCCATGTATCCGCACTATCAAATGCTACATAGATTGGAATATCTCCTATAATAGAGACTCCCTTCTGATTCGCATATGCCTTAAGCTCTGCCCACTGCTTTGCAAAGAGATACTGCTGATAGCAATAGAAGCTGATTTCCTCTGCCAGCTCCTTCTGATAGCGTGCCATAGCCTCTGGCTTACGAAGCTTAATATCCTCGTCCCACTCTATCCATGAGATTCCACCTAAAGAATCCTTAATTGCCATATAAGTAGCATAATCCATTAACCATGCTTCATTTTCCTTTACAAAGCTCTGATATGAATTATCTCCGTTTAAATCCGCTCTGTCAAATGCTTTTTTCAAAAGCTTGAATCTGGTGTAATATATTTTTTCATAATTCACGTAATTCTCATTGTCATAAGAATCTTCTGCCTCACACTCTTTTGCTGTCAGAAGTCCCTCATCTATCAGCTTCTCCAAGCTAATATAGTATGGATTACCTGCAAATGCCGAGAACGCCTGATATGGCGAATCTCCATAGCCTGTTGGTCCTAATGGCAATATCTGCCAGTAAGTCTGCCCGCCCTTCGCAAGAAAGTCAACAAAATCATAAGCCTCCTTTGAAAAGCCACCGATTCCATACTTACTTGGCAAGCTTGATATTGGTAATAACACTCCACATTTTCTCATACATAACCTCCCAATTCTTCTTTGCTGATACCTTTTCATCACACTATCCCACTACTCTTCAGGATTCCCCTCCATCACTCATCCCTTTTCTAAGCTTCAATGCACATCTCTGCCGTCACGTATAATGTTCCATATCGCTATACTATAATTGCCTGTACTTGCTTAATATCAGCATATCTTTTATCTTATTATTATTTATTGGTAACGTTTCCAATATTTAAGAAAATCATATCATTTAGTTTACTTTTTCGCAATAGGTAATTCGATTTTCCTTAGGTTTCCCATGGATTTCCTACCTTTCTTTTCTACACTTTTTCCATCTAGTGTGGCAACGAGCAGCATTTTCCCGCCCTTTGCCACAACCATCACCTTCACTGTGGCAATAGCATCATTTTTCTTGCTCTTTGCCACAATCACTATCCAGAGCAAAGAAATTCCTACACTTTCACACAACAAAACAGCGCCCCCAAAAGGGGCGCCGCCTTACTTACTTCAACTTCCAAATGTCTCTGTTATACTCTGCAATTGTTCTGTCTGATGAGAAGAAGCCTGCCTTTGCAATATTTACAAGCATCATGCGCTTCCACTTAGCCTCATCCTTATAGTCCTCAAACATCTTATCCTTAGTAGCAATATAATCCTCTAAGTCAAGTAATGTCATGAACCAGTCCTTATTGATTAATTCCTTATGAAGTCTTGTTAATCTCTCCTTATTACCAACTGCAACTACCTGCTTGCTGATAATGAAATCAACTGCTTCCTTGATTACCTTGCTGCCCTCGTAGAACTTCTTAGATACGTAATCAGCCTTAGCATAATGCTCGATAACCTGCTCAGACTTCTCACCGAATACATAGATGTTCTCATCGCCAACAAGCTCGTTAATCTCTACGTTTGCACCATCACTTGTACCAAGAGTTACAGCACCGTTTAACATGAACTTCATGTTACCTGTACCAGATGCCTCCTTAGAAGCAAGTGAAATCTGCTCTGAAATATCACATGCAGGAATTAACTTCTCTGCGTAGCTTACGTTGTAGTTCTCTACCATAACAACCTTCATATAATCCTTTACGTCTGGATCGTTGTTCACGATTTCCTGTAAGCAAAGAAGTAAATGAATAATATCCTGTGCAATGATATAAGCAGGAGCTGCCTTTGCACCAAAGATAAATGTGATTGGTGTAGAAGGCTTCTTACCAGCCTTAATCTCAAGATACTTGTGAATGATATAAAGCGCATTCATCTGCTGACGCTTATACTCATGAAGTCTCTTAATCTGGATATCGTAGATAGACTCTGGATTAATATCCTGTCCCTCGTTCTCCTTAATATACTGCGCTAAAGCAACCTTCTTATCCTTCTTGATAGCCTTAATTGCTGATAAAAGAGCCTCATCATCCTTGAACTTAAGAAGCTTCTCAAGCTCATCAGCATCCTTCTTGTAGCCTGCACCAATTGTCTTTGTAATCAAATCAGCAAGCTCTCTGTTACATGATAATAACCATCTTCTGAAAGTAATACCATTTGTCTTGTTGTTGAACTTCTCTGGATAAATCTTATAAAAATGATTTAACTCTGTATCCTTTAAAATCTCTGTATGAATAGCAGCAACACCATTTACAGAGTATCCGTAATGGATATCGATATGAGCCATGTGTACTCTTAAATCCTTATCGATAATCTGTACCTTTGGATCATCATACTTGATAGCTGCTCTCTTATCCAACTCCCAGATAATAGGCATTAACTGCGGAACAACCTTCTGTAAATACTTGATTGGCCACTTCTCTAATGCTTCTGCAAGGATAGTGTGGTTTGTATATGCACAAGTCTTGCTTACTACCTCAATAGCCTCTTCCATATCGAAGCCTTCTTCCTCTGTAAGGATTCTGATAAGCTCAGGAATTACCATTGTAGGATGTGTATCGTTAATCTGAATAACTGCATGGTCATACATCTTATGAAGGTCATAACCATTATCCTTCATTTCCTTTAAAATAAGCTGTGCGCCGTTACATACCATGAAATACTGCTGGTAAATACGAAGCATCTGACCTGCCTCATCTGAATCATCTGGATATAAGAATAATGTAAGGTTCTTATCTACATCGTTCTTATCAAAATCAATACCATCCTCAACGATGCTCTCGTCGATTGTCTCAATATCAAATAAATGAAGCTTATTTACGCCCTGCTCATAACCGATTACATCGATATCATATAATCTTGACATAACCTTCTTCTTACCGAAGTATACAGGGAATGTGATGTCTGTCTTTGTTAACCATGACTGCTCTTCAATCCAGTCGTTCTTCTCGGCTGTCTGCTGTCTGTCTACGAATACCTGCTTAAATAAACCAAAATGATAATTCAAACCGATACCGTCTCCTGGAAGTCCAAGAGATGCGATAGAATCAAGGAAGCATGCTGCAAGTCTTCCAAGACCACCGTTACCAAGTGATGGTTCTGGCTCAATCTCTTCGATACGGCTAAGAGTCTTACCCTCTGCCTTAAGTACATCCTCTAACTCATCATAGATACCAAGGTTGATTAAGTTGTTAGATAAAAGCTTACCGATTAAGAACTCTGCTGAAATATAATATACCTTCTTGCTTCCCTTAATCTGGCCCTTACCCTGCATCATTTCCTTAGTCATCTGCAGGATTGCAAAGTAAAGCTGCTTGTCATCAAGCTGTGCAATTGCTTTACCGTACATCTTCTGTGCTACTGCTTCCAAATTTGTTTTTACGTTCATGATTACCTCTTCTTTCCCTGCCAGTGCTTTCACTCACTGGCAGCATTAAAATTCTTATATTATCTTTTCCACTTTTTTATGAAATAACATCCTTATATTCAATTCGTATCAACTGATGCGGCATAATTACCTCGCGGCCTTCCTCTCCAGCCATCAGGCGCATCATTTCATTCACTGCGGTAGCCGCAATCTCCTGAAAATCCTGCTTCACCGTATGCATCTGCTTGCCTGCATAACCCATCAGATTGATACCATCAAATCCACATACAGGTCGGAAAATGTCCATATCTATTAATGCCTTCATCGAACCAATCGCCATCAGGTCCGAAGCACATACGATAGCGTCCTGTTCATTGGCATATTCCCAGGTAATATTCCTTGCCTGAAGCTCGCTGAAATTTCCTGTCACAACAGTCATGTTCAAAGCCATTTCCTCTGCCAGCTGCTGCATTCCCTGCATTCTCTCATCTGACACATAACCGTTCTGTTTGCCTGCAATATAGAGAATCTTCTTTCCCCATTCATAAGGCTCTTCTCCGTCCGTATCCTTCACAGCATCAGGTGCCTTAACACCTACACCGTACTTCTCCTCAAAGCTCTTCTTATTCTCAAGAATCATCTCTTTGGCAACCTCGTACTGTGCCTGCTTGTGATTGATATGAATGCTGGAAGTACTCTCGCTTACACCAGGAGCATCAATTAATACAATCTTAAACTTTCCTGTGGCAATTAACTCATGAAGCATGGTGTCCTGCTTAGACAATCCGCAAATAATCAAGCCCTCAATACTCTGAGACTGAAAATATCGGATTACCTCTTCCACACTCATCTCCTGAATCATGGTAAAAAATACTGTAATAATATCTATATGCAATTCCTTTGCCTTATTGATGGCACCCAGAATATACTTCATGGGAATCTCATCTATTGCCTGCGCATGTCGATTCGCATCCAGCAGCAACGCTACTCGGTCTGTCTTCTTAGAGGAAAGAGCTGATGCAATGGAGTTTGGCACAAAACCAAGCTCGTCAATCGCCGCATTAACCTTCTTCCTTGTATCCTCACTAACATTAGGATAATTATTCAAGACCTTAGATACCGTAGATATCGCAACACCTGCGTGCTTGGCAACATCTTTAATTGATACCAAATAATCACTCCCTATACAAGAAAACGTTTTTCGGAAAACGTTTTCTAAATCATACAACAAAAATAGCGGTTTGTAAACCGCTATTTTAATTTTTTACCAAATAAATTCCAAAAAATCTTGTAACCAGCCTACTTTTCCATCACTCGGTCAATCGCTGCAATCAGTCTGTCAACCTCAAAAGGCTTTACAACAAAGTCCTTTGCTCCATACTGAATTGCCTGTGCTACCATTGCCTGCTGTCCCATCGCTGAACAGATAACAACCTTGGCACTAGGGTCCTTTTCTTTAATCTGCTTTAAAGCCTCTACGCCATTCATCTCTGGCATAGTAATATCCAATAACACAATATCAGGCTTCAACTCCATATATTTCTTTACTGCTTCAATTCCATTCTCTGCTTCACCAATCATCACATGACCATGAGGCTCCAACATCTTTTGTATCGACATACGCATAAATGCTGCGTCGTCTACTACCAGTACTTTCGCCATTATGCTACCGCCTTTCGTATATAATATATCTTTATCGTTCTCTACTCGCCACTCGCAAACTCGTACTTCGTACTCATTGTCTGCTTCGCAGACGGTTTGCTCGTTGTCGCGGCAAAAATCAAATGCCACTTGCGTGTCGCTTGATTTTTCGCTCGCACAAACTCGTACTTCGTACTCATTGTCTGCTTCGCAGACGGTTTGCTTGCGCACATTTTCAGTAATATCATATTTATCTTATCATATAAGTGATAATTTGGAAATATTTTCTTTATATTTTTACAATTATTTTACCACTTCTCTACAACCGCTACTACTACACTTCGCGGACACATCACGATGGTATCCTGACTCTTCCACTGCGTCAGTGCCTGGTAATCAACATCAGCCGTGTGGTTAAATTCAGTATTCACGAGAATACGCCACTTTCTTCCGAGTGGAAGATTTGGCAGCTGCACGTCCTGATATTCCCAAAATGCATTAATACCAATGTAGATGACATCATCCTCTGTATTGTCCGCATTACGTCCTGCAAACATAACACCAATGGTCTTTGTATCTCCATCGCAATGACTGTTCCATGCAGTCTTATTATGCACACTAACCTCTGGGAAACCACAACCACAGCTTCCTGAATGTCCATGCAGAATAGGATGGTTCTTGCGAATCTGAATCATATATTTACAGAATTCAAACATCTCCGAATACTGCTCTTTTCTATCCCAGTCAAGCCATGAAATATAGTTATCCTGGCAATAGGCGTTATTATTACCAAACTGGGTATTGCAGAACTCATCACCTGCAAGAAACATTGCAGAGCCTCTACTGCACATCAATGTTGCGAATGCATTCTTACGCATACGATTTCTAAGCGCTAACACCTCTGCTGACTCGGTTTCACCTTCATAGCCGCAGTTCCAGCTGTTATTATGGTCATCGCCATCTGAATTGTTCCAGCCGTTTTTCTCATTATGCTTCTCATTATAAGCATACAAATCATACAGGGTAAAACCATCATGGCAATTAAGGAAATTCACAGAAGCATTCTCGCCACGCTTCTCAGGATTATATAAATCAAGCGAGCCCGTAATACGGCTAATTGCTGCCTGAGCCATACCATAATCACCCTTTAAGAAGCAACGCATATCATCACGGTACTTACCGTTCCACTCCGCCCAGCGATTCCACGCTGGAAAGCTTCCTACCTGATAAAGTCCGCCCGCATCCCATGCCTCTGCAATCAGCTTTACCTTACCCAATATCGGGTCAAAGGCAAGACTCTGCAAAAGCGGCGGCTTACTCATCGGCGAACCATCCTCATTTCTTCCCATGATAGACGCAAGGTCAAATCGGAAACCATCTACACGATACTCCACCACCCAATAACGCAGACATTCCAATACAAACTGCTGCACAATCGGATGATTACAGTTCATTACATTACCGCAGCCGCTGAAATTATAATACTTTCCATCGGGTGTCAGCATATAATAAATATTATTATCAATTCCCTTAAAGCAGAAGGTTGGTCCCATCTCATTTCCTTCTGCTGTATGGTTAAATACAACATCCAAAATTACTTCTATTCCATGCTTGTGAAGCTCTCTGATTAATTCCTTAAGCTCTTGTCCTTCACAGTTATGCTCCATAGCCGCCGCATAGCTTGTATTTGGTGAAAAGAAGCTGACAGGACTGTAACCCCAGTAATTATAGAGAACAGTTCCATCATAAAGACGTACATCCTCCATCTCATCAAATTCAAAAATCGGCATAAGCTCCAGAGTATTCACACCAAGCTCCAGTAGATATGGTATCTTCTCCCGTATGCCTGCAAAAGTGCCACGATGCTCTACTCCAGAAGAAAAGTCCTTCGTAAAGCCTCTCACATGCATTTCATAGACAATCATATCCTTAAACTCACGGTTTGGTTGCTTATAGTCACCCCAATCATAGGTTCCCGTTACTACTCTTGCTTTATAAAATTTTTGTCTTTGCTGACTTCTCTCTCCCCAGATGCGTTGTCCCGTTACCGCCTTCGCATAAGGGTCTAATATATAATTTCCGTCATCAAACAACAGACCTTTCTTAATATCATATGGTCCGTCCAAACGATACGCATACTCAAACTCTTCAGGATTCAAATCAAAGACCGTCATGGAAAAAACATTTCCGATTCGATACGACTCTGGAAACGGAATCTCGGCATAGGGTTCATCCTCTTCCTCATGAAAAAGGCACAATGTACATGCTGTAGCTCCATTGGAATGTATCGTAAAGCTAATACCACCCTCGACCATGGTTGCGCCATTATGAAGATATTCTCCTGGTCTTACCTTGAATCCATTTATTTCTTCTATTGGTGCAAAATACATAGGAATTCATTCCTTTCATTCTATTATTCGCTTATAAATTTAAATCTTCCAATCATTTCCTTTAAGCGTTCTGCCTGTGCTGCAAGCTCCTCGCTGACTGCTGATGTCTCCTCTGCTGCTGCTGAGTTACTCTGAACAACCATATTAATCTGCTCGATTCCATCACCTACCTGCTTAAGCATATCCACCTGTGTATTGGAAGCCGCCGCTGCTCCTGATGCTGTACCTGCAAACTCAGACATACTCTGGATAACCGTTTCAATACTCTGTGCTGTACGGTTCGTAATCTCATTACCCTTTTCAATCTCTGTCAAAGACTTACTGATTAACTCTCTTGTCATAACTGCTGACTGAGCACTCTCTGCAGCAAGCTTTCCAATTTGGTCAGCTACTACCGCAAAGCCCTTACCAGCCTCGCCAGCTCTTGCTGCCTCGATGGAAGCATTCAATGACAGAAGATTGGTCTGCTCTGCAATATCCTCAATCGCACCGATAATATTTTCAATTTCTCTTGATGTATCTGTAATTGCTGCCATCGCTTCAGTAAGCTGCCTGATTTCATCCGTACTCTGCTGTGCAGTCTTTGCCGCTTCACTCGTGTTTTCTGCAGCCACTGACGCATTCTTTGCACTTTCTCCTGCGATATTCACAACATCATCCACTGTAGCAGTTAACTCCTGTACTGCCCCTGCCTGGTCAGTTGCTCCCTCTGCAAGCTCCTGGGCACTCTCTGCCATCTGTGTTGCTCCGACATTTACCTGCTCTGCCGCCTCATTCATCTGACGGAAGGTATCTGATAACTGGTCACGCATCTTTCTCATGCTTAACAGTAATACTTCAAATTCTCCTACATAATTATCTCTCGCACTGCTATGAATATCAAAATTACCATCTGCCATCTGCGTCAGCAAAGCTCCCGCATCAGAAATAACAACCTTAAGCTGTTCAAAGGTTCCCCTGAAATTTTCTGCGAGTATGCCAAGCTCATCTTCGCTTTTGTATACAATATCAATATCCAGTTCGCCAGCTTTGAGCTTTTCTGCTGCATTCCCCAGCTCCTTGATTGGCTCACAAATAATATTGGTGATATTCTTAGACAGAATCTTAACAAGTACAAAACATGCGATTCCAAGAATACCCAAAAATCCCTGTAAAATATATCCTATCCATCTTGCAAGATTATATGCGCTATCAGCCTGCTGCTCTGCAACTTCGCCAATCTCCACAAGAATATCCTGTACTGCATCACTAGCTACCGCATATCCCTCATCATATTCTATTAAAGCCATGTCAATCAGGTTACCGTATGCAAGTGCCATAATCTCTTCTCTCTCTGTCTTCAATGTCTCCACTGCACTTAACAGTCTGTTGCATAGCTCTTCATTATCAAAATTATCCTCTAACAATAAAATGTTTTCATCAATATATCTTGCATATTCCTCTGCCACAGCCAGTTTTTCTACCGTAAAGTCATTATCCGTTGACGTTAATGACCATAGCACCTGCTTACCTACCATCTGCAGGTCCTTGCGAATCTCCAGCTGTAAATTATTATTAGTATAATATTCATGATAAAAGTTCCTTAACTGGGAATTAATCACAATCATTCCAACCATACCAACGGCAACAGCAGTTATCAACTGTATCAGCATAATTCTAAATGCATAATTCAGTTTTCCACTCACTTTTAGATTCTTCAATTTCTCCATCATTTTTCATTCTCCTTTTACACTATTACCAATTGTGCTTCTTATACTAATATTTATGCCGCTAATTCTATTGCCCTTTTCTCCAGTATAAGGTGTCTAATACTGCATTTCTGCTGTCTGATTTTTCAATGCATCACGCTATCATACGTATTTTAATAATATTACTTTAATATTACATTATTTTTATCGTTTTATCAATATTTTCATGCATTTGAAATAGTTTCATTTTTATTGTCACTTTATTTCTTTTCATGCAATCTTTTCCTTATTTTTATCCACTTCTACTTCTCGTCACGGGTATTTCCTTTGGCTTTTCCTTATTTTTACCCGCTTTCACTCCAGCAACATGAGCCTTGCTAACACTCGTAGGCATAGCCTACTTCGTGTTTCGGCATTCGCCTTGAATGTTTCACTCCAGCAACATGAGCCATGCTAACACTCGTAGGCATAGCCTACTTCGTGTTTCGGCTTCGCCGTATAAAAATAGGCGATAACTCCCGCCTGCGAGCAAGCTCGCGCAGAATTTATCGCCTATTTTTGCATGGCTCATGTTACTACATAATATCCTGATTTCTTACGCCATCCATATCATCGAATGCCTGATTCTCGCCAACCATACCCCAGATGAATGTGTATGCGCGGCTTCCTGAACCTGAGTGGATAGACCAGCTTGGAGAAATAACAGCCTGCTCGTTTCTCATAACGATGTGTCTTGTCTCCTGTGGCTCGCCCATGTAATGCATAACAAATGCATCCTCAGGCATATCAAAGTATAAATAAACCTCCATACGTCTGTCATGTGTATGACAAGGCATTGTATTCCATACACTACCAGGCTTAAGACATGTCATACCCATAACAAGCTGACAGCTCTCTACCTGACCAGGTAAGATGTACTTGTTGATAACTCTGTGGTTCGCATCCTCAAGACATCCTAACTCTACCTTATTCTCATCCTTAATAATAACAACATCCTCAGATGGTGTTCCTTCAGGCTTAATTAACTTAGTAGGGTAAGCCTTATGTGCAGGTGCGCTGTGGAAATAGAACTTTGCAGGGTTTTTAGTATCTACTGACTCAAATGTAATGTCCTTAGAACCTAATCCGATGTACATACCTTCCTTATGTCCTACCTCATACTTCTTACCATCAACAGTAATAACACCTGCTGGTCCGATATTAATAACACCAAGCTCTCTTCTCTGGCAGAAATAATCTGCTCTAAGCTCATCTCCTGCTGTTAACACGATTGGCTCTACCGGTACTGCTGAACCTGTGATAATACGGTCAATATGACTGTATACTAACTTAATCTCCCCTACCTTAAATAAATCATCAATCAAAAACTCTTCTCTTAATCTCTCAGTTGTATAATGCTTTACGTCTCTTGGTGACGCTGCTGTACGAAGCTCCATACCACTCATCCTTCCTTTTGTCTCACATTTTCATCTCATTTCTGAAACTGTTTTCATTTTACTTCATAGCCCCTTTGAAGTCAATCAATCTTTGGCTTTTATAAATGTGTTTAATTTTTAACATTTGCTTGATTTTAGGCTATTTCCGTAGTACAATTTGAATTGGTTATGATAGCGCTTACATACCTCTTTTCACAGGTTGTTTGTGCCTTCATAAAAGATTTAGTTTTACCTACGATTGAACAGCTTCCAGTGGGGCTTTCCTTAGTAGTACAGAAAGGATTTTACTTATGACAATCTATGATATCTCAGAGAAAGCGGGTGTATCCATCGCAACTGTATCCCGTGTCTTGAACGGTTCTGAGAATGTCAGCCCCGAAACCCGTAAAAAGGTGCTTGCTGTCATTGATGCTTGCGATTACACACCTAATGCATTTGCCCGCGGTCTTGGTCTTAATACCATGAACTCCATCGGTATTTTATGTGCGGATTCTTCCGACCTTTATCTTGCCAATGCCGTATACCACATCGAGCAGGAGCTTAGAGCGAATAACTACAATTGTATCTTATGTTGTACAGGTTATAAGCTCGAGGATAAGCAGAAGTTCCTTAACCTCTTGGTAAACAAGAAGGTAGACAGTGTTATTCTCGTAGGTTCTAACTTTATTTCCAACAACGATGCAGAGAATGACTATATCCGTGAAGCAGCCAAGGAGATTCCAGTGTTGCTGCTGAACGCTGATTTTGATTATGAGAATGTATACTGCAGTCTTTGTGATGATTTCAAGTCTACACTACAGGCTACATCATCCCTAATCGCATCAGGCAGAAAGGATATTTTATACTTGTATAATTCTAAGTCTTACTCAGCGATTAGAAAGCTGTCAGGCTATCAGAGTGCTCTGACACAGCATAACATTCCTCTTCGTATGGAGTACATGCAGTACTTCCCTGAGGACCATGCGAACCTGACTGCGATTTCAGATTTCCTTGCGAATCTGGACCCATCCATCAAGTTTGATGCGGTTGTTGCTGCCGACGACAATCTTGCTATCGGCGCTATCAAGTACGCACACAAGAAGGGCTTATCCATTCCTGAGGATTTAGCTGTTATCGGCTACAATAACTCTATCTTAAGTACCTGTTGTGAGCCAGAGCTTACCAGTGTTGACAATCGTCTGAGTACGCTTTGTCATCACATTGTTAATACCTTGATTGGTATCCTGGATAAGAAGGAAATGCCACAGAAGGTTATCTTCTCAGGCGAATTAATTAAGAGAGGCACAACTCTCTAATACTTTTTTGATATGAAAGTGCCACATTGGCATCGTCCATGGCGGCACTTTTTTATAAATAACTTATACCTACAATAAATAATATAATATAGGAGGAATACCCATGAAAAATTTTATGGATAAGGATTTCTTGCTTCAAACAGAAACTGCATGCAAGCTTTATCACAGTTTTGCTGAAACAACACCAATCCTTGACTATCACTGCCATATTAATCCGGCAGAGATTGCTAATGACAGAAAGTTCGACAATATCACACAGGTATGGCTTGGCGGCGACCACTACAAGTGGCGTTTTATGCGTTCCTGCGGTGTTGAAGAGAAATATATGACAGGAGATGCTTCTGATAAGGAGAAGTTCTTCAAGTGGGCTGAGTGTGTAGGTAAGGCTATCGGTAATCCACTTTACCACTGGACACACCTTGAGTTACAGCGTTACTTCGGCTACAACGGTGTTTTGAACAAGAACACAGCCGAGGAGGTTTGGAACCTTTGTAATGCTAAGCTTCAGGAAAGTTCTATGAGCGTTCGCGGCTTGATTAAGCAGTCTAACGTTACATTAATCTGTACAACAGATGACCCTATCGATTCTCTTGAGTATCATAAGGCTATCGCTGAGGATGATACATTTGATGTACAGGTTCTTCCAGCATGGAGACCTGACAAGGCTATGAATATCGAGAAGCCTGATTACTTTGATTATCTTGCTAAGTTATCTGCTGTAAGCGGTATCGAGATTAATACTTTTGCAGATATGAAGGCTGCACTTGTAAACAGACTTGACTTCTTCGCATCTATGGGATGTTCAGTATCTGACCACGCACTTGAGTACGTTATGTACCAGCCTGCAACAGACGCTGAGATTGAAGCTATCTTTGCTAAGAGAAAGAGCGGAGAAGCTGTTACAAGAGAAGAGGAATTACAGTTCAAGACTGCATTCATGGTATTCATGGGCAAGCAGTATCATAGATTAAACTGGGTAATGCAGCTTCACTATGGCTGCAAGCGTGACAACAATACACTTCGTTACGCTCAGCTCGGACCTGATACAGGTTATGACTGTATCAACAACTACGCTCCATCTGCTCAGCTTGCAGACTTCTTAAATGCACTGATTACAACAGATGAGCTTCCAAAGACTATTATTTACAGCTTGAATCCTAATGACAATCAGGCTATCGGTACTATTCTTGGATGCTTCCAGGATTCTACAGCCTGCGCTAAGATTCAGCAGGGTTCTGCTTGGTGGTTCAATGACCACAAGACAGGTATGCAGGACCAGATGATTTCACTTGCTAACCTTGGTAACCTTTCAGGCTTCGTTGGTATGTTAACAGACTCTCGTAGCTTCTTATCTTACACAAGACACGAGTACTTCAGACGTATTATGTGTAACTTAATTGGTAACTGGGTTGAGGACGGCGAATTCCCTGCAGATATGGAAATCCTTGAAGAAATCGTTAAGGGTATCTCATACAACAATGCAGTGAAGTATTTCGGATTTGATCTTGAAACTAAATAGTCCCCTTCTGGGATAACGAAACGGGCACCGTAAGGTGCCCGTTTTTACACATTCATAGCCAACACTGCTGCGCCAAGGATTCCCTGATTGTCGTTAAGGCTTGCGGGTACGATATAGTTATCCATATCTGCCAGCTCACGTGTATCATAGTAGTGATTCAAAAGCTCTGTCACCTTCTCACGAATCAAAGGAAAGAGCTGAGTCTGATGCATAACTCCACCGCCGAGAATAATCTTCTGTGGGCTTAAGGTCAGAATCATATTCATAAGACCTTTCGCAATATATTCACTCTCAAGCTCCCACACTACTTGGTTATCCACAAGCTCGTAAGCCTTTTTGCCCCATCTTGCCTCTATGGATGGACCTGATGCCAAACCTTCAAAGCAACTGTCATGATATGGACATACACTCTGTCCTCTATCCGCAAGTCTCTTAGGAATGATAATATGCCCTGCCTCTGGGTGCATCATACCATGTAACAGCTTACCATCTACTGCGATTCCCGCTCCGATTCCTGTTCCAATGGTAATATACACAACATTCTTAACACCCTTAGCGCAGCCATAAGTCATCTCTCCTAGACAAGCCGCATTCACATCTGTATCAAGACCTACAGGCAGCCCTAACCCATCCTTTAATGCACCTACCAAATCAAAGTTCTTCCATGCAAGCTTAGGTGTATTCATAATACAGCCATAGGTTGGCGAGTCCTCTACCACATCCACAGGTCCAAATGAGCCAACTCCTACCGCCTTGACAGCCTTATCCTTTAAGAAATCTATGATTTGTGGCATCGTTTCCTCAGGTGTCGTAGTTGGTATCGTAAGCTTCTCCTTTATCTCTCCTGTATCTTCCACAACCGCAACCACCATCTTGGTTCCGCCTGCCTCTATCGCTCCGTATAACATCTTTTCATCCTCCTATTTCAGCATGGTACTATTATTTAACACTAACGGATTGTATAAGAACAATACCTCTGCATCCGTAAAATCTACATAATTCCCTAAAAAGCCCGAGCTTACATATCTCGTATCTATCAGTATAATCTCACTATATGCATTCAGCAATAATGGAGCAAGACTACTCGTAAAGGAATCCCTGAAAATAATCAATCTGCCCTCCCGCTCTGCCAACGGACTGGTAATCGTCTGAATCGCAACTGCTCCGCCAAGATAGATATTGTACTTATCCATCAAAGTCTCATCCTCTAACAAATCAAGCTCATACACAGGCTTTGTCTGATTCGTTTCTACATTAAACTGCGTTGCCTGCTCTATCACATCATTGGTCAGATAGTACATACTCTCTGACGGCAAAGGCAGGGCAGACTGTCCATAATAAACACCATAAAAATCCTTAATTTCTTTCTGCTCAAACTCTGTCATCACATACTCAGAAAATCCCATTTGCTCTGCCAATCGCTCCACAGTCTTACCAATCCGCTCCTGTCTCCAGTGCGTATCTGTCGTATAGTAATCTTCTATCGTCAGCGTATCCCATATCGAAATATACTCCATGTCAGTCAGCTTCTCCTGCATCAAGGTCTCCAACTTCTCATAGTCCAAGGAAGGATAACCATTTGCTTCTGCCAGAAAATAGTTCTTATCAGGCACAACTGCATAGTAGACCTTTGCATCAGGAAAATACTTCTCCTGCAATGCCTTCATCTTATCTGCTGCCTTCAGAATACTCGACTCACTCATCGGATATTCCAGCTTTGCCGCATGTCCATCTACTACATAGATGTCATTATTCTCCTTCTGTCCCAGCACATCATATGCAAAAAAAGCCTTCAAACTTCTAAGCTGCTCACGAAACGGAAAATGGTCCAGCAAATAAGCCTCCAAATCATCCATATAGCTTGCATCCCGAATCCCAGCCCAGGTAATCTTTGGCGCATCTTCCAGACGGCGTCGCTCCACAGTAGAGTACTCAGCCTTTGGAAGCACCAGAAAAAGAACTGCCATCACACATAAGAATACCAGAAATAAGCCTACAAATATTCTATTTATTAACTTGCTCTGCTTCATTCCAAGCCCCCTACCTTTCCTTTAGCTGCTGCCTTCGATTACTTTAATAACATATTCATATGGTTCTAAAATCTAAAATATAAAAACGGATTAAATGAACCATCTACCAAATAGGCAGTACAAAGTAATAGTAAAATTGCCACCATAATAATCTGAATCATTCTAAAAACTATCATACTCATAGTGACTGTCTTTGAGTCCACTTCGCACATCGCCTCTGTCCCAAACCTTAAGGTAAGCTTCTCCCACAACCTCTTTGGTAATGGTGTCGCTCCAACAATAGCTACAAGAAGGATACCAGCTCTATTACGAAGCATATAAACAGAAAGCTCATCCATCCAAATCGGCGCACACACAAGATTTTGAATATCCTGCCAGCTCTCTTCCATCGTCATGCCATTAAAGATAAGAAAACTTATCAAAACCGCCACCAACACATAAACATGCCTGCCGCAACACATAATGCCCTTCCACAGCACCGATGCAAAGCTCTTCTTCTGCGTCAAATCATCCTTATTCTCATGAATACCTGCCCCCAGCTTCTCTACCATTAAAAGCACACCAAAGAACAAGCCCCATACTACAAAATTCCAGCCTGCGCCATGCCAAATGCCTGTCAGCATCCACACAATCAAAATATTGCGAATCCACTTTACTATACCCACGCGATTCCCGCCAAGGGGAATATACACATAGTCCCGAAACCAACTGCCAAGCGTCATATGCCAGCGTCTCCAGAACTCTGTCAAACTCCCTGAAATCAATGGATAATTAAAATTCTCGGGGAATGTAAAGCCAAGCATTGCACCAAGTCCGATTGCCATATCAGAATACCCCGAAAAGTCAAAATAAATCTGCATTGTTACAGCAAGCGCATATGCCCATGCCAGTGCAATGCTATTCCCTGACATACCCGAAATCTCCTGCACAAAATCGCCCAGTGTATTGGCTATTAACACCTTTTTACCAAGTCCGATTGCAAATCTGACAATGCCATCTGCATAATCCTTCACATGTGTTTCTCTATCGTCTAAAGCCTTATCCGTTCCCTTATATCTTACAATCGGTCCTGCGATGAGCTGCGGAAACATCGTGATATAAGTCGCAAGCTTCAAAAGACTCTTCTGAGCCGCAGTTTCTCCTCTCCACACATCCACAATATAACTGACAAGCTGGAAGGTATAAAAGGATATTCCTACAGGCAGTACAATGTTAAGCAAATCCAGCTTTCCAAGGAAAGGCACATCCACCACCAGTGTCTTCATACTGCTGCCAGCAATCCCCAAAAGCTCCCTAAAAAGGAAACTAAAGTACTTAAAGAAAAATAGAGAAGCAAACGGTATCAGGACAGCCAAAATAAAAATCACTTTGCCCGCCTTTGTATCTCGTTTCTTCTCCATAATCTGTGTAAGCCCGTACGCAATTACAATCTGAATAAGCATGAGGAACAGATAAATCGGCTCTCCCCATGCATAAAATAAGCATGACGCTATACACAATATAAAATTTTTAGCCTGCTTAGGCACTACTCCATATAGGAGCAGCACCACTGGCAGGAAGAAATACAAAAAGGTAATACTGGAAAAAAGCATACTGCATTTCTCCTTTCCATTTCATATTTTAAAATCGTTAACTAAAGCTTAATTCTAAGCTTAGATTGCGTTTGTCTTCTCAAGCTTCTCTGAAACAGCAAGTCCCTTCTGTGCTGCAATATCTGCCATTGCATCATAAATTAAATCTGCTGTTTCTGCTGATGTCATAACAAAGAATACATCCTTACCTAAAGTAACTGCTATCTGCTTCTCTGCTGTTACACAAATCCACTTTGCAGGGTCGATGTTGTCCATTACATTCTGTGCAATCTGCTGTGCATCTCCCTCATCATTTGTTCTGATGTACAACAGTGAATATGCAACAGAACCAATCATAGACTCTGATACCACGATGCTATCCACACCTGTTGCATCTGTTAATCCTGTATAATATGTCACAGCATCCATATCCTCTAAGCTAAGCTCCATATTACCGATTGCCCCTGGCATCTTATCCTCTGGAATCTGTGTATATATTTCATTGATAAAAGCATCTACCTCTTCAAAGGTTGCAAGGTGCTCAGCACCTGCTGTCACTTGTTCCTCTACGACTGTAGTTTCCTCTACTACAGGTGCCTCTGTCGCAGGCTCCTCAACAGTAGTGTCACCTACTGTTGTTTCTGCCTCTACCATATCATTTTCATCGCCTACATTTTCTGTCTGTACTTCGTCAGATGTTCTGTCATCTGTTGTTCCACATGCAGTCATCATAGTACCTGCTACAATTGTTGTTAATAATAATAAAGCTACTTTCTTTTTCATAATAACCTCCTAATCGCAAAGAACTCTGAATTCATTCCAGTTCCTGCTATGCAAATCTTCTGCCTCCTGAGAGATATTCTGAATCATCTCTGTTTCAGTAATATTCTCTGGCACTGTTAAATAGTATCTCATTTCTTCAGCAATATATTCCTCTGCTGCCTTATTTGTACAATAATATCCCAAATATTCGAAGCACTTAGCTGCATTCTCAGGTCTGTTAATATAATCTGCAAATGCATATGCAGCCTCAGCATTCGGTGCATCAGACGGAATAAAGCCCGCCATAATACCAATGCCAAGTCCCTCTGTCGGATAAACAATTTTCAAATCGGGATTCGCCTGCATCGCTGCTACCACCTGTGAAGTATACATGAACGCAACCGATACTTCACCGCTTAATAAATAATCCTGTGTATTGGAATCACTAATCAATCGAATATTCGGCGCAAGACTCTTTAACTTCTCGCCTGCTGCCGTAATATCCTCCAAATCTTCTGTATTAAAGGATTTTCCCAGAGTCTTTAAGGTAATTCCCTCTATTACACGATAATTTCCGATAATTGCAATGCTATCCTCAAGACTCGGGTTCCACAAATCCTCGTAGCCCGTAATTTCTACTGATACCTGCGAGGGATCATACACGATTAACGGAATACCTGCGCCGTGTGGAATCGTATACTCATCAGTTAGATCATAGAACTGTCCCTGATAAAGAGGATTGATATTCTCCCAGTTAGAAAGCTTAGATTTATCCAGTTTCTGAACAAGCCCCTCTTCTATCGCTACCTCTATAATATAATCATCCGCGATGATATAGTCGTAGTCGCCCCCCTGGGCTTCCTCCAGCTTAGCAAGCATATCCTCATCATAGTCAAAATTGGTATAATTAATCCGATATCCTGTCTCCTCTTCAAAGCCGTCCAGAATCTCCTGTGGAAACATGCCATCCCAGGTAAAAAGATTCAACTCACCTGTTTCCTTCGCCCCACAGCCAGATAAACATCCCATTATTAATACACCTGTTAATGCCAAACTTAATCTTCGCTTCATATACTGTCTCCCTCTTTTGTCTTTGTCCGCTCTTTTATCATTTCCGAAAGTACTACCATTATAATGGTGATAAGCAGAATCACGGTTGCCAACGCATTAATCTCTGGCGTTACCCCTGTCTTTAATTTCGTGTAAATTTTCACTGCTAATGTATTGGTTCTTGCTCCCGTCACAAAAATACTGATTACCACATCATCAAAGGACATAGCAAATGATAATAACGCTCCTGAACCTATTGCAGGCATAATCGCAGGCAAAGTCACATCCCTGAAAACCTCCCAGGGCTTTGCTCCCAAGTCCAGTGCCGCCTCCTCAAGGTTACGCTCCATTCCTTCCAATCTAGCCTGTACCATGGTAAAAATATACGGAATACAAAATGCCGTATGCGAAATCATAAGCGTCACCATACCAAACGGAATATTCATAAAAGAAAAAACTCCTAAAAACACCATACCAAGAATAATTTCAGGAATCATAATAGGTAATGATGACATATACGACATTACTTTGTCAAGCTTCGACACTCGGTTTCTCATTCCAAGAGCTGCGCTCGTCGCTATCAGAATCGCAAAGAAACAACTTCCCAACGCTAAGACCAGACTGTTTATCAATGCCTCCTTCAAGCTTCTGTCTCCTGCCAGCTCCTCATACCATTTCAAAGAGAACCCACTCCATACTGTTCCTGACTTATTGGCATTAAAGGAATAAATCACTGTCAGTATGATGGGCACATACAATACTATCATAACAAGCGTCAAATAGCTTGTGGCAAATAATCCCTTTTTCTTTCCTCTTTTCACGTTAATCCAAACCTTTCCAATTCCCGCAAATCTTACGATAAAGTCCCAGCATACAACTGGTCATCAGCATCAGTACCACAGAAAGTGCTGCTGCAAATGGCAGATTTCTACCCTTTGTCATCTGCTCCTGAATCACATTTCCAATAAGTACCACCTTACTACCACCTAGAATATCCGCCACAAAGAATAGTCCCATAGATGGAATAAAGGTTAACACAATCCCCGACATAAGTCCTGGCATCGTCAATGGAAATGCAATGTCAAAAAATGCTCTCGCACGTCCCGCTCCAAGGTCAGAAGCTGCCTCTAATAACCGCCAGTCCAGCTTCTCTGCACTCGAATACACCGAGAGCATCATAAAAGGACATAGTGCATACACCATACCAAACACCACCGCTGGGTAAGAATACAACAGCTTCAAAGGCTCATCCGTAAGCCCAATCCACATCAGCAGCTTGTCCAATACACCATTGGAACGAAATACAATAATCCATCCGTTTAATCGTACCAAAGAGCTTGTCCAAAAAGGAATCATAATCCCAATCATCATAAGTCTCTTTGCTTTGGCACCAAGTCGTGCCATAAAATATCCAAAGGGATATCCTATCAATGTTACGATAGCCGTTGTTAACACCGCAAGCTTCAAGGATGTTCCAAAAGTACTCATATAAATCGGTTCTAATATCTGTAAATAATTCTGCAATGTAAAGTCATTGGTAAAGCCCCACACCTTGGCTCTGCTCATGAAGCTGAGGTATACCATATAAATAAGAGGTAACCCAACAAATAAAATGGTAAACAGATAAAGCGGTGCTACCAATGCCCAATTATTTGATTTTCTGCGCCCTGCTCCAGCCAATCTGCGTAACCTCGCCTTCCTTTAAATCATAATCAATACCAAAACGGCTGGCAGTCACCTGCTGCCCATCCGAAAGCTCCAACAAAATACGAAGCTGTCCGCCTGCAAAGCTCTTCTCCAAGACCTTCGCCTTATGCGTACAGTGACTTCCCTCCTGTATCTGTATATCCTCCGCACGCAATGCATAAAGCTCTCCATCTATGCGAAGTAAATTAGCATCACCTACAAAGCTCGCCACATAGCTGGTCTTAGGCTCGTAATAAACCTCATTAGGAGTTCCTACCTGTTCAAATACACCTTCATGCATAACCGCAATCTTATCAGACATATTAATTGCCTCTTCCTGGTCGTGAGTGATATATATAAAGGTAATTCCAAGCTTTCGCTGTAATCGCTTCAATTCAAGCTGCATCTGTCTTCGCAGCTTCAAATCCAAAGCACCTAAAGGCTCATCCAACAGCAATACCTTTGGTTCATTTATCAAGGCTCTTGCAATTGCCACTCTCTGCTTCTGTCCTCCAGAAAGCTTATCGGGATATCGCTTTCCGTAGCCCTCTAACTGCACAAGTGCCAGCATCTCCTCTACCTTCTTATGCTGAATAGCCTTTGGCACTTTTTTCAGCTTAAGTCCATAACCGATATTCTCCTCTACTGTCATGTGAGGAAATAACGCATAGTTCTGAAAAATCATATTTACATCACGCTTGTAAGGCTCAAGCGCTGTAATATCCTTCCCGTCCAGTATAATACTGCCTGTATCAGCCTCCTCCAAGCCCGCTATAATTCTAAGCAGAGTCGTCTTACCACAGCCTGACGCACCTAACAATGTCACAAATTCACCGTCTTCAATTGTCAGATTAATACCCTTTAAAACCTCTGTCTGCCCCTGCGCAGAATGAAAGGTCTTTGTAATATTTACTAATTCCATTAATTTGCACCCTTTATCACTTTACTGTACTCCGTCTCCACACAGACCTCTACCAGTTCACAGCCTACTCTTGGCTCCAAATCGTAGTATACATCTTCCTTGTATGGGAATATCTCAAGTCTAAGCTTCTTTGGATAATCAAATCGCTTCATCGCACTATACCAGTCCTCGCCATTACTAAACCAGTCATCTAACAGTTCATCCTCCTGATAAAGCTCGGCTCGGTCTCCCTTAAAATTCATATGTAAGTATAGCTCATGAAGGTTTGCTGCATCTCTTACCTCTATTTCAAGCTCATAAACACTCTTCTCACCAGTCTGCTTCACAATTCTTGCCGTTACCAAAGGCGTAACAGTCTCCTCTACAGCCTCCAGCACAATCTCATGCTGCGCGCCTTTATCATCATAATATCTGATTTGCTCCGCAGCCTTACCTGCAAGAATAATGAGCTTACCATCCTTCTCATACAGCGCATGCTTTGTAAGTATCAGCTTATCCTGAAGCAGATAAGCCATCTCTGCCTCCTGCCTTGTCAGTACCACAATACCCTCGTATGCCTTATCTCTAAAATGGAAATATGGCGTAGTACCCTCTTCGATATAGAAGAAATAAGTATCTCCAAGCTTTGTTAATAAAGAACAGTTAGTTGCTTCCAGTCTGCAATCCTTCATCTGCAACCCAAATGGAATCAGCGCACACTGTCCGCTCTGACAGTGTATATTTGTTATTTCTACATCCACATCACCTTCCCTACTAATAATAAGGGAAAGATTTTCGATCGGTTGCATTTTACGCAGTCGCTGATGATTATTTATAAAGATAAAACCACCCTGATACTCGTCCGAATAACGCACACTGACTCTTGGAGTTTGCAAGTCCTCTGTACTCTCAGGCTGCATTTCAGGGAAGTATGCGTCCGCTGTTGCAAGTTCCTTTTCAAAAGTCAGTATACTCATGTGAATCTTTTTTAATTTGTGATAACTCTCATTCAATTTGCCAGACTGCCTGATGCAAGTCTGAAAGTCATAGCTTCTCACAGGATAGTCATTGGCATAGCCTGTTGCCTTTGACTCCTGCAGCGTTGTATACTTACCCTTTGGATTATATCCTCCATGATACATGTAATAGCCTAAGAGATTCGCACCCGCTCCCAGCATACACATCGTCTGTGCCTCAATATCCTCAGGGAACGGGTAAGTTCTTCTGTGGGCAGTTACCTGCAAGCCTCCTCCAAGCTCTGCTGTCAGATATGGATTCTTACTGATAGAGAAGGTATATTCGCTTTCCGCATCCTGCTTTAAATCCGTTGCAATATTTTCATCCTCTCTGAAAGGTGTAATCAGAAAATTCTCGCAGGCAGGCATCTCGTGTGTATGTGCTGCCCACGGCGCATCTACATATCCGCCAAGTACAGGGAGCATCTCATCATCAATTACCCATGCTCCTCCCCAGCCTGTTGCTGTATAATATGGTACGTCAAATCCAAGCTCCATAGCGAGCTTCTTCAAGGTCATAATGTGTATCTTTCCTTTGGACTTATCCGCTGGTCCGCCTGCATGACAATATTCATTCTCAAGCTGTATACCAAGAATCGGTCCACCGTCCTTACACATCATGCCCTTTGCCTGTTCAGCAAGCTTTGACCAGAACTTACGCACATACTCCAGATACTTCGGGTCATCTACTCTCGTCTCCATATCCTGCTCCTGTACCAGCCAGTCAGGAAAGCCTCCGTTACGGCACTCACCATGCGCCCAAGGTCCGATTCTGAACCATACAGGCATACCTACCTTTTTACAAACCTCTAAAAAGGCTCTTACATCTCTGGAACCTGTAAAGTCCCACTCACCCTTTCTCTCCTCATGATGAATCCAGAATACATAGGTTGCAACAATTTCCACGCCGCCTGCACGCATCTTTAGCAATGCCTCTTCCCATTCTGCAGGTGTCCATCTTGAAAAATGAAACTCTCCCATAATCGGTAATATCGCCTTACCGTTCTTCATCATATACTTGTTATTTACACCATAAGCATTTCCTGCTTTATCCTGTCCTCCAATCGGCAGTAAGACTCTGTCTGCCGCAGTTCCAAGCTTTACTGTCATCCTATTTGCCATTACTGTGTTCTCCCTTTATTCCCAAATACTTTACTAATACCTTTTGTAATTCGCCTATCTGAATCGGCTTCGCTAAATAATCGTCAAATCCTTCTCCCAGCATCTGGTCTCTAACTCCTTGAATCGCATTCGCTGTCTGCAAGACAATTGGTAAGGCTTCATACTTACTATCCAATGCACGAATCCGATGCATAAGCTCAACACCATCCATCTCAGGCATCATATGGTCTGAAAGAATTACATCATACTCATTACCTTCCTCCAGCAGCTTAAGACACTCTGCACCTGACATTGCAATATCCGCATCTACCCCCAGATGCTTTAATAGTCCCTTTGCGACATCACAATTCAGTTCATTGTCATCTACTACCAGAACCTTCGCTTTATCAAACCTGATGCTTCTGTCCAGAGAAACAACTGGCGTCTCCTCTTCCTCTGCGCTGTCTGTAATCCCCTGCCATAAGGTTACAATAAACTTTGTCCCCTTTCCATACTCACTTTCAATTATAATATCCCCTTCCATTAACTGTACATAATATTTTGTAATTGCAAGTCCTAGTCCGCTGCCTTGAATATCATAATTCTTCTCTTTATCAAACTGCGAAAACTTATCAAATACCTTATCGAAATACTCTTCCTTAATACCAATTCCTGTATCCTCTACCTCAATCTGAAGCAGCACCTGGCTCTGTGTACTTTCCAGCTTCTTAAGCCTAAGAGTAACACTTCCTTCTCTTGTATATTTAATGGCGTTAGATAACAGATTCGTAATAACCTCATGCACTTTTCCTCTGTCACCAACCAAATTCTTCGGAATAAGGGCATCTACCTCCAGACAAAACTGCAGACCTTTCTTAGCTGCCTGCGCCTCCATCATAGAGCGAATCTCACGCACAAGCCTGTCAAGGTTATATTTTATCTCTGTTATCTCTATCTTACCAGATTCAATCTTTGTAATATCCAATATCTCATTCAGCATACTGATTAACAGATTTGCCGCATTTTTGATATTACTAAGATACGAAATTCCTTTCTGTGTTGACTGCTCCCCAGCTGCAAGCTCCGAATATCCCACAATCGCATTCATAGGTGTTCTAAGCTCATGAGAAATATGTGCAAGGAAATTCGTCTTGGCACGATTGGCCTGCTCTGACTCTTCCTTATGTCGTATCATCTCACTGGTATACTGATTTAAAAAGGTCATATCAAAGAACCACACAATATATCCCTGTATGGCATCACCCTGTTTATTGCGTACCTCAGATACTCTTGCTTCATAATGCTTACCATCTCTGTCAAATACCCATTCCTTCTCCTGAAAGAAACGGTCCAATGTTGGCTTATTCAGTTCCCCTGCAAAGTCATCAAAAAGCTCTCTTGCAACTGCATTCGCATATATTAAACGTTTCTTCTCATCTACAAGAATAAGTCCCTCCTGCGTCCCCTCTAACGCACTTTCCTGCACAATCTGCTTCGAATCCAACAAACCGTAATTCTTCACATTAATCATAATGATGATTTCTACTGCTGCGATTACGAAGGTCGCAGGGTCTGTTGTTTCCAGAATCCAGCACAATCCCAATCCAATGCACATTGCTCCAAGAACCGCCAGAGCTATCAGCGCTACCGCTCTTCCCTTCACTTCCGTGGAACGTCGCCGTGTTCTTTTTATTACAACTGCCACTGCCACCACTATACAAATGGATATCTCTGTCATAATAATGTAGTATAAAGGTCCCTTATCCGTTACCATATACAGCATACCATTTGCTTTCTCCACCATATGTACATCCGTATAGAACCAGTGATGATGCTCATTGGTCATAATCAGCGCTAAGAATATCGTCTCCACCACCCCCAGCAAAAAGCATGGAATCTCTGAAAACTTTATCTGCGCAAACTCTACACCGAAAACCAGTCCGAATAATACCATATACAGCTTTCCCATATACGCAATCTTAGCCGCTGTCAATGCAACAGGCAAAGATGTGGCATACATTTCCACCATATTGCATACTGTTGCCGTAAATCCACATATGAAACATAACATCAAATACTTCTGAATATTAGACGCCTCCCGTTTCATAACATATACCGAACAAATAAAGCATATCAATACACATATCCAATTGATAGAAAGCCATATCTCATTCATCTTTTGTCCTCACTTATATCTCAAAACTAACACCCAAGAGGGCTACCATAATTATATGACACCAAAAGGCTATCATGTAATCATGATAGCCTTTTACATAATACCACTATTCACTACTCTTGTCCAAGATACTTCACTAATACCTTGCGTAATTCTCCAATTTCAATTGGTTTTGTCAGGAAATCATTAAAGCCTTCCTTTATCATTTCTTCCCGCACACCACGAATCGCATTTGCAGTCAGAAGAACGATTGGCAGCTTTTCATATCTGCCACCCAGTTCGCGGATTCTATGCATCAGCTCCACGCCGTCCATTCCAGGCATCATATGGTCTGTAAGGATAATCGCGTAATTATTCCCTTCTTCCAAAAGCTTCAGACACTCTTCACCAGACATCGCAATATCCGTGTCCATTCCCATATAATTGAGAATCCCCTGTACCACATCACAGTTAAGCTCATTATCATCCACCACAAGAAGCTTTGCGCTTCGAATCCTTATATCACTGTCAAGGGAATCGTCAGTCGTTTCTTCCACTTCATCCGAAATTCCCTGCCAAAGAGTAACTATGAACTTTGTTCCTTTTCCATATTCACTTTCCACAGAAATATCGCCTTCCATCATCAGCACATAGCTCTTCGTAATGGAAAGCCCAAGACCGCTTCCCTGAATATTATAATTTTTCTCTTTATCAAACTGTTCAAATTTATCAAATATTTTATTTAAATTTTCTTCCTTAATTCCAATTCCCGTATCCTCTACCTCGATACGAAGTAAGGTCTGACTCTGTGTGCTTTCCTGGCTTGTAATCCGAAGCGTGACGCTACCCTCTTGGGTATATTTTATCGCATTCGATATCAGATTCATCATAATCTCATGCAGCTTACCTCTGTCACCTATCAGACTATTTGGAATACCTTGGTCAATCTCCATCTTGAACTTCAAGCCTTTTCTGCCAGCCTGTGCCTCCATCATGGACTGTATCTCCTGAACCAGCTTATCAAAACGATACTCTACATCCACAAGCTCCATTTTACCTGATTCAATTTTAGAAATGTCCAAAATCTCATTTATCATATTCAGCAGCGTATTGGCGGCGCTCTTGATACTCTTGATATAAGAAGTAAGACGGTTAACCTCTCTTTCTCTCAAGCCAAGCTCTGAATAACCGATAATCGCATTCAATGGTGTTCTAATCTCATGAGAAATATGCGCCATAAAATTGGTCTTCGCCTGATTTGCCTGCTCTGACTCCTCCTTATGACGAATCATCTCACTGGTATACTGATTCAGGAAGGTCATATCAAAGAACCACGCTATATAACCTTGCAAAGTCCTGCCTTTCTTACTTCGAACCTCAGATACACGCACCTCATAATGGCGTCCGCCTTTATCAAAAACCTTTTCTCTCTCATTGAAAAAATCATCCAGCTTTAAGTTCGCATCATTCCAGTCCTTTTCCATAAACAAATTTCTTGCAACCGCATTGGCATAAATAAGGCGTTTTTTATCATCTACTAAAATCAAGCCCTCCTGTGTTGCCTCCAAGGCACTTTCCTGTACCACCTGTTTGGTATCAAGAAGTCCATATCTTCGCACACTGAACATAAACATAATTTCAACCAGCGTAATAACTAAGGTTGTCGGATCTTTTACCGTCGTACCGCCTGCACCCGTACCGATAATTAAAATCATTGCAGCCAATGCACAAACAACTAAGATAATTGTTCTTACCTTAGCTTCCTTGGATGCTCTATTTGTGCCGCGCGTTACAATTACCGCAAACCACACAATACACAAAATCATCTCTGACATAAGCACATAGTACAGAGGTCCTTTTGATGCCACCAATAACAATCTATCACTGCCAGCACTACGCTCTACCATCCAAATCTCACGATAGAATAACGCATGATGCTCATTAGTCATAATATACCCAAGCACTATCGTATCAAAAGCTCCTAATACATAAAACTGCCATCTCTTAATCTTAATTTTCGTAAACTCTACAGCAAACATCAATGCAAACAAAAGCATATAGCACTTGCCAATGTATGCTGTTTTAATCGCAGTCATTGCAATGTCCTGTGTTATTGCATAATATTCCAAAGTATTACCAACTGTGGTTACAAATCCACATACAAAGGTCAGCAACAGCCACTTTTGCACATTGGATGCCTCATGTCTCACAATCACAGCACAGAAAGCAAAGCATGTCATCATTCCAAACCAATTAATAAAAGGCTCCACCCAGTTCATCTTTCGTCTCCATCCCCATCTATGTTAATCTTTCTTCAACAAAAATAAAGGTATATCAGGCGCAATATGCCTAATATACCTTTATTGTATCATGTATTCAGAATATTTGAAATATTATTTTGAACTTTCTGCATATTTCGTGTTATAAACTTACTATCTCTTACTTCTAGGCATTTCCCATGCATTATGGTCAGTATGTAAGAGCATATGAGACTTATGAGAAAGCGGCTTCTCTAAGAACTCCTCATACAACTTTGCCACCGCCTGATTCTCATGTGAAAAACGTAGCTTCGCATTGGTATCAAGGTTACGAAGATTCTGACTACGCGTAGTTGCCAGCTCCAATCCGTCATGAATTGGCTGACCGCCACCACCAACACAACCTCCAGGACAAGCCATAACCTCTACGAAATCGTAATGTACATCGCCTCTCTCAAGAGCTTCAATCAACGCTCTTGTATTACCAAGGCCATTAACCACCGCTGTCTTTACAGTGATACCTTCAATATTGTAAGTGGCTTCCTTCCACTTATCCTGCTCTCTGCTGCTTCTTACTCCGTAGAATGCATCAGGGTCAGGATTCTCACCTGTAATCAGATAATATGCAGAACGAAGTGCCGCCTCCATAACACCACCTGTTGTACCAAAGATAACACCTGCGCCTGTTCCCATGTCCATTGGGTCATCGCAAGGCACATCCTTTAATGTCTTAGGGTCAATATGTGCTGTCTTAATCATTCTGTTCAGTTCACGGGTAGTTAATACCACATCTACATCCTTACCTGCATACTCTTCATAGAAAAGCTCCATATTGCTCTCGCCCTTCTTCGCTACGCATGGCATGATAGATACGGTAACCATATCCTCAGGATTCACACCTATCTTCTTTGCAAAGTAAGTCTTCATAACAGCGCCAAACATCTGCTGTGGTGACTTCGCAGAAGAAAGTCTTGATACCAAATGTGGATACTGTGACTTAATAAATCTTACCCAGCCAGGACAGCAGGAAGTAAACATCGGCATCTTCTGGGTATCACCCTTCTTAAAGCGCTCGATAAACTCACTGCCCTCTTCCATAATTGTCAAATCCGCTGTAAACACGGTATCAAATACATAATCAAAGCCGATTCTCTTCAGGGCATCTGTAATCTTGCCCATAGTCGCCTCTTCTCTTGAAAGACCAAGAGCCTCTCCCCATGCCGCACGAACTGCAGGCGCAACCTGTGCAACAGTTACCTTCTTCCCATTCTCAATTGCCCACCATGCCTTCTCTGTATCATCACGTTCTCTAAGTGCGCCTACAGGACAATGAGTAATACACTGTCCGCAAAGTGTACAGTCTGACTCTTCGATAGTTCTGTTATTTGTTACATAGACATCTGTTCTCGAACCTGTTCCATCTGTATCCCATACCTTCACGCCCTGTACCTTATCACAAATCTGGATACAACGCATACACTTGATACACTTGCTGGAATCACGAATCAATGGGAAATTCTTATTCCATGGAAGCTTCTGATATTCCTTCTCATAAGGAACATCTAAAATATTCAACTCATTTGTAATCTTCTGTAAAGAACAGTTTGTATTTCTTGCACAGGTTACACAATTACTGTCGTGCTGTGCCAGAATCATCTCTACTGTCTTCTTGCGGTTCTTGCGAACCTTAGGGCTGTTGGTATATACTACCATACCCTCTTCGACCTTATTATTACATGAGGTAACGAGCTTCTCCTTGCCCTCAATCTCTACTACACAAACTCGGCAGGCACCGATTTCATTAATCTCCTTAAGGAAGCAAAGCTTTGGAATTGGAATTCCTGCTACATTTGCTGCATCCATAATCGTACTTCCTTCAGGTACCTCCACGATTCTTTGATCAATAGTCAGCTTTACCATAATGTCTTACGACCTCCTTTCAGTACTCCATATCCAAAGTGGTCACATCTCAAGCATCTGGAAGCCTCCTGCTTACATTCTGCCTCTGTCATCGCATTCTCAACACCCTTGAAATCGCATACGCGCTCGCAAACCTCACGCTCTGTCATATTCACACGTCCGCAAGGCTCTCTATCCTCGATATTAGGCTGTGGAACCTCTACATCACAGGTAATCACATGATGATAACCCAAGTATTCATCAATATTAGCTGCAATAACCTTAGATGCTCCAATTGCCTTAACTACAGACGCTGGACCTGTTGCACAGTCTCCGCCTGCAAATACACCTGGAAGTAAATCAAAACCACCATCACGCTCTGTCTGAATCACACCGCGCTTAACAGGAACACCTGCATCTGCGAAGTGCTGATACTCAATATCCTGACCGATTGCTACAATAATCGTCTGGCAAGGAATCATCTGCTCAGGCTCACCTGTTGACTTCACTCCTGCTCTACCATTGGTAATCTTACTAATCATCTGTGGCTGAACCCAAAGTCCTGCTACAGTTCCATCCTCATTGGTCTCAATTCTAACAGGAGCCTTGAGTGTCTGTACCTCTACGCCCTCTGCAATCGCACCTTCTATCTCATCCTTAAGCGCTGTCATATCTGCAACTCGTCTTCTATATACAATGCTTACCTTCTTAGCACCAAGACGTACTGCTGTACGAACAGCATCCATAGATACATTACCACCACCGATTACGCATACCTCTTGGCCCTTCAAATCAATGGCATTGTCCTTACCTACATCACGAAGGAACTGTACTGCCGAAATCACACCTGTTGCATTCTCACCTTCGATACCAAGCTTCTTATCTGTGCTGGCACCAATTGTGATTAAAACTGCATCATACTGCTCCCTCAACTCATCTATTGTAATATCAATACCGATACGAAGTCCGTGCTTTACCTGTACACCTGTCTCCAAAATCGCATTGATATCATCATCCAATCTATCCTTTGGCAAACGGTAATTCGGAATACCATAACGCAGCATACCGCCAAGCTTTGGAAGCATCTCATATACAACAACCTGATGTCCCATCAGCTGTAAATAATATGCTGTACTAAGTCCTCCAGGACCGCCTCCTACGATTGCAACCTTCTTACCTGTTGAAGGCTGGCAAGCTGGTGGTTCCACCTTTCCTGCAAGGTCTGCTGCCATACGCTTCAAACCTCTGATATTTACTGCATCATCCACCATATTACGACGGCATCTCGCCTCGCATGGATGCTCACAAATAAATCCACAAGTCGTTGGGAAAGGATTGTCCTTACGAATCAGGCGAATCGCATCCTGATATCTTCCCTCACGCACAAGTGCTATGTACCCTGGAATATCTACTCCCGCAGGGCATAAAGACACACATGGAACTGGCTGCTGATAATTACAATGGCATCTGCCTAATTCAATATGTGCTACATATTCATCATAAAATCCAACCAATCCCTTATATATCATATTGGCAGCTTCGTAACCGATGGCACAGTCAGCTGTCTCCATAATACTGGTCGCTGTCTCCTTCATCAAGTCCAAAGTCTCCATCGTTGCCTTTCCATCTAATACATCTGAAATCAGCTTCTTCAACTGTCCTAAGCCAACACGACAAGGCACACACTTTCCACAGGTCTGTGCATGACACAGCTCCAAAAATGCCTTAGACATATCAATTGGACATAATCCTGACGGACTGGCTTCAATTCTTCTTTCCAGGTCCTTATAAAGCTGCTCTACAATAATCTGAGCTTTATTTGGTACTGGAATCTCGAGTCTGCTCATTTTACTTCCTCCTACTCATATACAACTCACACCAATTGGGTTATGCATAAATTAATGTATAAATACACATCGTGATTTATGTAACCGCTTACATGACATTTTACAACTATTTTCCAAACAGTGCAATAATTGATATAAAATAGACAATGTTTGTCTCAAAAAGAAAAATGTCTTTCCACGAAAGACATTTTTCTATGATTTGTATTTATTTTTATTCATCTAAGCCATGCTTTACTAAATGGAATCCATTTTTACCATTTTCCTTGGCAACATACAACGCCTTATCTGCGCTCTTGAAAAGTTCTGTATAATTTGCCTTTTGATTGGTAATCGCCGCACCTAAGCTGATAGAAATCTTTGTAATCGTTCCATTATAAGGAAGTTCTACACACATCTTCAGAACAAGCTCTGTAAACAATTTTCTCACTCTGGCTTCTTCAATGCCGTATACACAGAGAATGAACTCATCTCCTCCATATCTTGCAATGGCGCCTCTGTCGCCAAACAGTTCCTCAAGACTTCGAGCCAATAGCTTCAGCGCCTCATCACCGCCAGCATGTCCGAGAGTATCATTTACATTCTTAAAATTATCCATATCCAGTACTGCAAAGGTCACAGGAAGCGTATGCTCCATATCATTGTAAATCTTATCAAACTGCATTTGGAAACCGTCTCGGTTAAAGAGTCCTGTCAAAGGATCTCTTAACGCTTTATTCTCAATCAGATGCTTCTCTTCCATTTCTTTTTGCACGTTAATCAGCTTACCAACTACATGCAGCTCTTTACCTGATGCATCACGAATGACATGGGCAATAACACGATACCATTCTTTGTCAGCTTCAATACCGAACTCAAATGGCGGAGAGGTATGTGTCGAGCTGTCTACTGCCAGCTTATAATTATTAATCAGAATATTCAGATTCTCATCCTCACCATTGTATTCCTTAAGATATACAAGTTCATCAAAGCCGAATCGGTTATTAAACTTCGTATCAAAATGAATACACTCCGTTACCATATCGTACTCATACACATATTCATCTACAAGAGACGCAAGTACCTCATATCGTTTTACATCCAGTGCGTGCTTCTTTGCACTCTTATCCTTCTCATACATTACAAGCACAACTGCTACAACGATAATTGTAAAGATACCGCAAAGAACCACCATGCTCTGGTATGGATTCTCTTCAATAAAGCGGAATAAGGTAATAGGTCCTTCCTCAACATCCATACTCATCAACAGCATCATCTGGATTTCTTCCTCTGTCAGGCTATAGATTACCTTATTACATATAGACACTAATCGGCTGTCACATCCTTTTGTAAAAGCAAAAGCAAGTGACATATTCTTTGCTAACGGTACTGCCTCTGTATTCTTTGCTCTGGTTTCCCGCAAATAGTAATTTGCGCTATAGTAATTACTTACCGCAAAATCTGCCTCACCGTTTTCAATCGCCGTCACCATCTCAGCAATACTATTCTTTTGTATGGTAGCTGTTGGCGAAAAATCAATCAGGCTTAAATCAGCTGTATTAAGAATCGCCATTTTTTTGTTTGCAAGCTCTTGGTTATCAATACCATCATGCTTAATAATCGCTGCGCTAAAATTTAAGTATTCCTTTGAAAACTTTACCATGTTCAAATGCTCACTTCTGTTTTCAAGACCTGCAATCATATCAATCTGGTTCGTATTCAACGCATCCAATAACTGCTGAACATCATCATATCCATAGTACTCTAATGTCATTCCCGTACTTTCCTCAATTAATTCACAAATTTGGAAAGCAACACCTGCAAAAACTGACTCTTCATCCTCTTCATTGATATCTTCATACTGAATTGGTGCCTGGTTTCGGAAATAACCAACACGCAAAACCTGCGTATCCTTGATATAATTCTGCTCTGTCTGCGAGAACTCTACCTGATAACTGTTAATCCTCGCGCTACTGTCAACTACTGTTTCCTGAGTTTCCTGACTTTCTTGTGCTTCTTCCTTTTCTACCTTATTTTCCTCTTTAGTCTGTGTCTTTCGCATTGCTGAAGTTCTTCCAGACTCCCATTTTGTATTGAAGTCCTTCATAATGTTTTCAAAGCTCTCATTTGACATTCCTGCAGCTGCCTCGATGATTCTTTTCATATTGGTTTCTGTATCATCCACATTAAATTTAGACTTCAGATTATTGATATGACTTTGATTCGCCCCTGCCGACCATTCATTCATAAGAATAATCACGTCATCCATCTCACCATAGCTCTTTGGATATGGGTCCGTCTTTACAATTGAGACAGTTTCCTCATCCAACGCATAGCCTGACTCATCCAGCATAAAATCAAGGAACGCTCTTGCTGTAGC
>JAFUKJ010000044.1 GCA_017467805.1 Lachnospiraceae bacterium | reverse complement strand
CCCATATCCAGTAATCTCTCACACTTAAAGCCAATTCCTGTCTTAGAAACATTCATTACCTCTACGCCGATTTCTTCCTTCTCGTTAGAATCTAATCTTGATGCTAATAAATGAGACTTTAATTCCATACGTTTGCTACGTCTTCTCTCTTCCATCTTGTAACCTACCCTTTCCGCACTCTTTTGAATTGTATGCGCATTTATAATAGAATTGTATCGTATTTAGACAATTATGTCAACATTTATACAATTATCATAGCGTCACCAAAACTGAAGAATCGGTAACGCATATCTACTGCAGTCTTATAGGCACTTAATACGTTCTCTCTTCCTGCTAGGGCTGATACCAACATAATCAGCGTAGACTCTGGTAAATGGAAATTGGTAATCAAACCATCCAATACCTTGAACTGATAACCAGGATAAATAAAAATCTCTGTATTATCACAGCCTGCTACTACCATACCGTCAGCATTTGCCGCGCTCTCAATGGTTCTGCAACTGGTCGTACCTACGCAGATAACTCTTCCGCCAGCCTTCTTGGTACTGTTAATCAGCTCTGCCGCCTCCTCAGACACCTGATAGAACTCGGAATGCATATGATGATTCAACAGATTATCTTCCTTTACAGGTCTAAAGGTTCCAAGTCCTACATGAAGTGTAACATAAGCTAACTTCACGCCCTTTGCCTCCACCTGCGCTAACAGCTCCTTTGTAAAATGTAAGCCCGCTGTCGGTGCAGCCGCCGAGCCTTCATACTTGGCATATACCGTCTGATAACGGTTCTTATCCTGAAGCTTATGTGTAATATATGGTGGTAAAGGCATCTCTCCTAACCTGTCCAGTACCTCCTCAAAGATACCTTCATAGGAAAACTGAATCAAACGATTGCCTTCCTCAACCACATCCAATACCGTACCTGTAAGAATACCGTCACCAAAGGAAATCACTGCTCCTGGTCTTGCCTTCTTACCAGGCTTTACGAGAGTCTCCCATATATCATTTTCTCTACGCTTTAATAATAATACCTCAATCGCAGCTCCTGTATCTGCCTTCACTCCCATAAGTCTTGCAGGAATAACCTTGGTATTATTCAATACCAGACAATCGCCCTCTTTAAGATAGTCCAGTACATCCTTAAAAGTATGATGCTCTATTTCTCCTGTCTGCTTATCCAGCTTTAACAATCTTGAACTGGAGCGGTCCTCCAACGGGTCCTGTGCAATCAACTCCTCTGGTAAATCAAAATAAAAATCCGACTTTAATAACTCTTTCATGAGTAATCCTTTCGTGCTATATCATTTTCAGCCTATTGCATATTTTCAAGGAAAGCCTTATATGCTCTCATAGTCTCGTATACATCAGCCTTGCTTGTTACTTCAAATGGCGCGTGCATATTCATCACTGCCGTTCCACAGTCTATCACATTCATGGCATACTCTGCAAGTATATATGAAACAGTTCCGCTGCCTCCAAGGTCAACTCGTCCCATCTCTGCCATCTGATAATTCACCTTCTGCTCGTCCATTAAAGCTCTAATCTTACCAATATACTCTGCATTGGCATCATTTGCACCGCTCTTACCTCTTGCGCCTGTTACCTTATTAAATACAAGACCCTTGCCAAGATAAGCTACGTTCTTCTTCTCAAATGCATCTGCAAACATTGGGTCATAGGCACTGCTTACATCCGCTGAAAACAGATTAGATGCTGCCATACCTCTTCTAAAGGCAAGCTCTGAATACTCGCCCACAAGGTTCATCACTTCGCATACCATATTCTCATAGAACTTAGAAGTCATGCCTGTAGCGCCCTCGCTGCCAATCTCTTCCTTATCTGCAAGAATCACCACAGAGGTTCTCTTCGGTGTCTCCTCTGTCATTAAAGCGTGTAATGCCGCATAGGCACATACCTTATCATCCTGACCATATGCCATAATCATGCTCCTGTCGATACCTGCCTCTCTTGGCTTTCCTGCAGGTACAATCTCAAGTTCTGCTGACAGGAAGTCTTCCTCTTCCATCTCATAATAATCCTTCAAAAACTTAAGGACATTCGCTTTTACAGGCTCCTTCTCCTCATCCTTTAATGGCATATTTCCAAATACCACATCCAGTGCCTCACCCTTGAAAAGCACATCCGCAGTCTTCGTCATCTGCTCCTGCGCAATATGTGGAAGCAAATCCGAAATAAATACAACTGGATCGTCCTCATCCTCACCGATACAAATCTCAACCGTAGTACCATCCTTTTTCATCACTACACCATGAATTGCAAGCGGAATCGTTACCCACTGATACTTCTTAATACCACCATAATAATGGGTATCAAGATACGCAATTCCATTATCCTCATAAAGCGGATTTGGCTTCACATCCAGTCTTGGAGAATCAATGTGAGAAGCAAGGATATTCATTCCCTTCTCCATCGGCTCCTGTCCAATGCGGAATAAAATCATGCACTTATTCATCCATGTAGCGTAGACCTTATCTCCTGCCTTTACCTTCTTCTTATCACGAATCAGCTTGGCAATATCCTGAAAACCGTCTGCCTCTACTATATTTACAATGGTATCCACGCACTCTCTTTCAGTCTTAGACCGATTCATAAAGTCCATATAAGACTTCGTATATTCCTCTAATTCCTTTAACTGCTTCTTACCATACTCATTCCAACAATTCTTACGTTCCATATCGAAACCGCCTTTCTCGTTCGTTTATATGCACGCTCAGTGCCAGTCACTCTATCTTTTATCATAACATATTCAAATCATAATGACATCAAAAAAATACTCGTCCATCTTGATATATAATCTCAATGAACGAGTATTGTTATGATTCCTTAGAATGACTCATGTAATGTCTCATCAGCATAACCAACTGTTCTTAGGTATGCCTTAAACTTCTCCATTGCCGCTTCAAATTGATTGTAGCTTTCCAATGTCAGATTAAAATGATGAAGCGCACTTTCAGTATTATCCTCCTCTGCCGCATACCATGAATCGCAGGCATGTGCATGTATATCATCATGATACTTTAAAACAGTTTTGAACTCCTGACTGTTAATAATCTTTGGGTCTGTCTGGCTTGCTGCCCATTTACCAAGCTTACAGCCCTTAGGATTGTTAAGCTGTTCGATTTTCAAATGCTCAAATTTCGCAAGATTGTTGTAAACTCGCCATGTAAATACATGATGGTCAATCTGGAATACGCGAAGCCAATCCTGTGCCGTAAGTGCAGAAAAGCCTTTTG
>JAFUKJ010000043.1 GCA_017467805.1 Lachnospiraceae bacterium | reverse complement strand
TGTATTTGTATAAAGTGCTACGTTATAGCTTCCGTTATCAAATGTTACACAGTTGTATAACTGGATATCAGGACCACTGTTAGAGTCAAGACCCTTAGCCTTATTGAAGAATGCGATACAATTCTCAAGAACGTGCTGACCTGGCATGCTGTCGCCACCCATCTTGAAACCATTACCGTTACCAGCATTGATTTCATTACCGTTCTCATCTAATACCCAACCATTCTTGTATGCTACTGAGTTCTTAATTGTAACATTTCCAATGCTTCCTGACTGTACCTTAGCAAATAAATCCCAACCATCATCTGCATTGTGGTGTGCGATACATCCATCAAATACGTTACCGTCACCAACTGTTAACTTAGCTGCGAATCCGTCTGCATCCTCATAACCCTTGTCTGCATTCTCATAAGATGTACAGTTAAGAATTAAGTTATATGCTGGCCAATCCTCATAAGTATCTGTTCCTAAGTATCTTGAAATCTGGATACCTGTGTTACCGTTCTTGTATGCGTTTACCTGATCAACTACATTGTACTTACCTGAAATCTGCATACCCTTCTGTGCATCAGCGGATCTTGTTACATCAAATCCCTTGAAGTACCAGTAGTTACCTGCTACTACCATACCTGCACATCTTCCACCGAAATCGAAGACAGGTCTTGTTGAAGCCTCTGGATCAGCTACCATGTAAATCATGTTCTCAGCTGTACCATCGATACCTCTTTCAACCTTAATTGTGCTTGATAAGTTGTATGTACCTTCCATGATAACGATTGTCTGTCCTGCCTGTACATACTTAACTGCTGTGTAAATGTCTAAAGGATTTTCCTTTGTACCATTACCTATTGCAGTTCCCTTTGGTGATACATAGAGAGAATCTCCAGCCTCACCATAGCTCTTGAATAATACTGTATGTGTAAAGCTTACTGTCTCGTAAGAAGAAAGCTTTTCATACTCGCTTGGTCTGTAATCAGCATCAGGTGTAAATGTTACATCATACTTATTACTTCCAATTTCGATTTCTACAGTTGTTACAACCTTCTCATTAGCCTTAACATCTGTCTTATTTACTACTTCCTTGCCATTTGCATCTGTAATAACAAGTGCACCATCTGCATTACCAACGAATGTTAAGTCATAAGTTGCTGTATTTGCAACTGTTGCAGATGTAATCTGGAAGTTTGGTGTAACTAATGTTACAGGTCTTTCCTCTGCAGGTGCATCCTCTTCAGGAGCGATTGTTGTAAATTCGATATCTGTAAATGTGATATCTGCATTTCTTGATGCAAAGAATCCTAAGTATACAGAATCTGTATCAATCTGGCTTAATGCCTCTGTATCATAGTACTTCTTTGTTATAGTGTTACCCTCAGCATCTGTGTAGCTTACGAAGTAACCTGTATTGTTCTTCTGAATTGTAAACTTAAACTCTGTCTGTGTATTCTCTACAGTACCTGTTGGCTCTACACCCTTGTAGTTACCAACGATATTATAAGTACCTGCTCCATTTGCTCCACAAGAGCTTTCTAATGTAGTTGTTGTTGATGAGAATAACTCGTTAATAACAGTTGTATTGTTTGCATTAAAGTCTGCAAGTGTATCTGCTGTTACACCAACCTTCTCAATAGAACCAACACCAAGCTTCATAGAAACCTTAGCCTTTGTAGAATCATCTGTCACAGAACCTGTCTCAGAATCATAGTAGTACTCTACCTTACTTGCAATTGCCTGGTAAGAGTTGTTCCAGAATGCTGTAGCATCACCATGTGTACCTACAGTATCTGATGCCATAATACCAAAGCCTTCCTGTCCATTAGATAATGTCCAGTTATTAACCTTAGCTGTAGCTGACAATGTAAAGTTTGTTGTAGATGGATCGATTTCTGTATAGTAGTATGCAAGACCGTCTGTAGAAGCAGGTACAATCTTACCCTTTCCACCAGTAGAGTATACTCTTACACTACCATCTTCATTTACTTCATAACCATTGCTGCTTGTATTTGTACTTGAACCATATGCTGCAAAATACCACTTTGTCTCTGCTGCATTTTCAACTGCCTTATCTACAGTTGCTGATGTAGCATCTTCGCCTCTAACTGCTGTAAGCTTAATTGTATAAGTCTTACCAGCCTCTAAGCCTTCAATTGTAGCAATAAGCTCTGTTGTCTCAACTGAGATATCTGTTCCCTCTACAGAAACGATATACTTCTCAGCTTCCTTAACTGCATCCCACTCAACCTCAACATTGCCTTCGCCTACGTTGTAAGCACCCTTAATGTTTGGAGTTGTTAATGGTAATACAAACTCAACTGTCATAGTCTGGGCTGCTACCTTATCCTCTTCGCCATCACGGATAGCTTTAACTGAGAATGTGTAAGCACCTGAATTTTCAGGCTCAAAGCTAAGAGTGTGCTCTGTCTTCTCTGCTAATGAGTTTCTAGAAGCAATCTCATTGCCCTCTGCGTCTGTCATTACAACTGTAATCTTATCTGCTCCGTCATAACCAACGTTTGCATTTACTGTTACTGTTACAATACCTGCATCCTCTGCATCTAAAGCAACATCTGTAATTACAGGAGCTGCTACTGTAGACCAGTCAGCTCTTTCAGGCTTAACTGCTCCACCTGGAGTCTCTGTTACTTCTACCTTAAAGATGTAGTTATTACCTACTGCAGAACCAAGGTAGTATGTTCCTGCTTCAGCTAATTCAAATGTTGAAATGCATGTTGCATTCTTTGCTAATGTTTCAGCTGTTGTTGCTACTGCTACTCCTGAAGCATCAAGGATAGTAATCTGACGGTTGTTATCTCCGCCTTCTACCCACCATACCTTTACAGTTGAAGCGTTGCTTGTTGTAAACTTGATTGCATTCTTATCTGTTGCTGCTGTTCCACCAAAGTTTACTCTCTGGCTTGCTGCATATCCATCGTCGAATGTCTTGTTGCTTGTATCAACCTTTGTCTTTGCACTATAGAGTAATGTAAAGTAATCATCTGTACCAGCCTTCTCGCTGTCTCCATCTGCCTTTGTTCCCTGTGCAAATGCTGTTAAGTCAGCTGTTGTATCTAATGTAGATACGATTGGCTCAGCTGCTGGAATCTCTGTTACAAGTACCTTGAAGATGTAGTTGTTTCCAACCGCAGAACCAAGGTAGTATGTTCCTGCCTCAGCCAATTCAAATGTTGAAATGCATGTTGCATTCTTTGCTAATGTTTCAGCTGTTGTTGCTACTGCTACTCCTGTAGAATCAAGTAATGTAATCTGACGGTTATTGTCTCCGCCTTCTACCCACCAAATCTTTACAGTTGCTGCATTGCTTGTTGTAAACTTAATTGCATTCTTCTCTGTTGTTGCTGTTCCACCAAAGTTTGCTCTCTGGCTTGCTGCATAACCATCATCGAATGTCTTATTGCTTGAATCAACCTTTGTCTTTGCACTATAGAGTAATGTAAAGTAGTCTTCTGTACCAGCCTTCTCGCTGTCTCCATCTGCCTTTGTTCCCTGTGCAAATGCTGTTAAATCAGCTGTTGTGTCTAATGTAAACTCTGTTGTTGCTGAAGGTGTATCGCCTGAAGGCTCATCCTCAACTACACGACGGAATGCTTCAAGAGAAATCTCTGTTCCATCGTTTAACTTAGCCTCTGTTAACATAGTTGCCCATGTTGCACGGCTTGCGCTGTTATCTACACCTGATGTCTCAACAGTACCGTACTCGCACATTCCTGCTGACTCACCACTAAGTGTATTAGTCCATCCAATTGCCTGAATCAATGAAGCACCCTGATCTGCCCAATGAGCATCTGCTGCATCAATTGTTGTATTGTAGAAAATAACCTCACTTGTATCTGCCTGCCATGGTCTTCCTAAGTAACCTGGCTTAGATGTATACTCAGATGCTGTATCAACACCTGGAGTTGTTGATGTAATGTGGCACTCGTACATTAAGTATCCACGTCCGCTCTTCTGCTGAGCTGCTGTGATGTATCCTACATCATTCTTATCTTCGCTTGTATTGAATACTAAATCACACTTGTTGAAGATAGCAATCATTCCACCGAAGATATAATCTGTTCCACCATAGATAGAACACTCATTAAACTCTACATATGAGTTTGTTCCGCCGTAAAGTGTATCCTGACGACCTACAAACTTACAATTGTCAAATACAACATCGTTAACGTTGTTGTAGATAGCAAGTGCTGCTGCACGCTCTACATATGACTTGCTCTGTACAGTAACATCGCCAGCCTTCATATCAGCTCTTGCTGTACTGCCTTCCTTAGCACTACCCTGCTTAACGATTATATCGCTTGCAGCCTTCTCAGATACATACTGGTTGAATGAGTTCTCGAAGATGATACCATCTGCCTCAAATCCACTTGCTGTTACAACTACAGTTGCATTCCAGTAGCTTCCTGCTGTTGTACCTGAACCAGGGTTTACAAATGAAGGATATCCATTTGCCTTATTAACTGCTAATAATTCTTCATCATACTTACAATCGCTACCCATACTATAGTATGTATAACCATGTCCATAGTAAGAAGTAATACGAACTGCACCTTCTGCAATATCAACACCCTTGTTTGTTAATTCAATACTTGGTGTTGTACTTGCATTCTTTAATGTTACGTTTTCAACATCGATAACAAGCATCTCTTCATAGTTGCCTGGCTCGATAGAAATAACTACTCTCTCACCATTCTCACGCTTCATGTTACGAACTGCTTCAAGAGCTTCATTTACTGTCTTGTAATCACCGTTTGTACCAACTGTGATTTCAGCTGCATATGCAACCTCTACTGCCTGTGCAGTCTCCATCTTAACTGTAATAGTCTGAGCTGCACCATTAACCTTAACATCAGCTGTAAGTCCCTGTGTATAGCCTGCTGCCTCAGCAACTACCTTGTACTGACCATTTCTTAAAGCGATGTTATCTGTACCTGTAAAGCTATATACATAACCATCTGGTGTAAACTCTTCATTTAATCTAGTAAATGTAAACTTAACGTCAGCTGCGTTCGCACCCTCTACGTTAACTGTTACATCATATACAGGCTTCTTAATAAATTCAATTTCACATGATGTATCATCCACAAAAAACTGCATTGATGTTGGCTTAAGTTCATAATCTTCTACACCTGATGCTTTTATTGTGTAAATAACACCCTTTTCGAAGGTTGCTGAGTATGTTGCATCCTCTACGTTAATTGTAACCTCAGGAACAAATACATTCTCAGAAGTAAACTCCAATTTAAGATTCTTAGCATCAGCTGGTGTTAAGTCTGCAAGAGAACCGCTTACCTTAACTAAATCAACTGCGATAACATTTACATCAAATGTCTTGTTACCTTCTTCATTCTTGATAGAGAATACGTTGTTCTCATCAACAATATAACCATTAGCACCTACAAGCTTAATAGCATATGCGTACTGCTCTGATAACTCTACGTTATACTTGCCATCGGCAATCTTAGCTTCTGTTACCACGCCTGTTGTCTGGTTAGTGAACTCTAATGTAGCACCATTAATTGGAGCTTCTGCAGGAGCTGAAACGCTACCGCTTACTGTTACAACATCTGGTCTCTCTCTGTATACACGAGCTAATACAATCTTCTCTGTTGCAGAGTGAAGTGTATACATTCCATCCTCTGTTGCATAGAATGTCATCTTCTGTGCATATGATGACTTCGCATCAAATACCTTAACATCTGTCTCACCGCTTGGTGATGTCCATGTTACATTTGAAGTTGTACCATTACTTGATACTGCAAATGTAAAGATATCTCCAGCCTTAGCAGCTACCTTAAAGTGTACATCTGCTGAAGCTGACTTGTTTGAATAAACATATCCGTTATAGATTACGCTTGAGTCCTCAAGATCTGTAAGGCTCTTCTCATCATAACGTGTAAGCTCTGCATTCTTAGATCTTAAACGGTGTGTTGTTGTATATCCGCCATCAGCGAATGCTAACTCAACATTACCATCTGCATCTAATACCTCAAATGCAGCGATATTAACACCCTTTGTACCTGGCTCAACACCTGGAAACCAGCTGTTAATAATATCTGCTGTTAACTTATTGTTATATGTAGTAGTATCTGTATTTGCTAACTGCTCAGCACCAAAATCCCATACATCTACTGTATGATGACTCATATCTGTCTCAGTTACATCTACCTGGATAGCTGTTACACCATCAACTGCCTTGAATAACTTGCTTCCTGCAATTGTCGCTGTAATAGATGCTGATGAACAACCTAAAAGATATGTTGCACCAATCTTTAACTTAGCGTTCTCGCCATCCTTTAACTCTACAACATCTGTAGAATCTGCGTTATTTGTTAATGTAAGTGTTGCATCTCCTAATGCCTTAGCCAGATCAGCGATTGTTACTACAGGCCTAATTACTGTAGATGCGATTGTAACAACAACATTCAAATCCTCTGTTGTAGTCATGAATGCTGTAAAGTTACCATTCTTTGCAGAAATATCTGCATTGTCTGTTGTAATTTCATATGTTGCATTAACCTTAACAGTTACTGCTCCGCCAGCTGTTGCATCAACAACATCCTCAGCGTCTGCCTTATTTACAAAGAGAACCTTGCTGTCTCCAAGTAATCCGTTAGCATCATTAATAGTAACATTAGCTGTTACCTCTGTCTTATCAGGCTTAACCTCTGTTCTTACTACTGTAATTACAGGTACATATGTTGTATCTGCAAATGTAAGAACTAAATCTCCTGCTTCGCCTTCATAATCATATGTTACAACTGTACCATCCTGATGATAGCAAGCTGTTGTCTTTGTATTTACTGTATCAAGGTCTGTTCCATTCATGCTGAATGTTACAGCTGCTGTTGAATTACTATACTGGCATCCTCCAATCTGAATCTGAGCCTTCTCAGGTACAGAGATTGTAACTGTGTTGCCTGTCTTGAATGCTACACCATGCTGTGCTCCATTATACTGGTACGCATTGCTTGGTCCGCATGCTACTGTAAGCTTTCCATCTGCTGATGATACGGTTCCCTTACCATCTGTTGTTGTAGGAACGATGCTTCCGTCACAGAAGTTATAATCTGTAGTAACTTCAATCATCTCTACTGTCTTTGTCTCTTCTCTTTCAACAGTGATAACTGGTACATATGTTGTATCTGCAAATGTGAGAACTAAATCTCCTGCTTCGCCTTCATAATCATATGTCACAACAGAACTATCATTGTGATAGCAGCCTGCTGTCTTAGTATTGATTGTATCAATATCTGTTCCATTCATGCTGAATGTTACACTTGCTGTTGAATTACTGTACTGGCATCCGCCAATGCTGATTGTAGCCTTCTCAGGAACTTCAATTGTAATTGTATTACCTGTCTTGAATGCTACACCATGCTGTGCTCCATTATACTGGTATGCATTGCTTGGTCCACATGCTACAGTTAACTTTCCATCCATAGAAGTAATTGTTCCCTTACCATCTGTTGTTGTAGGAACGATACTTCCATCACAGAAATTATATTCTGTAGTAGACTTTACTGTTGTCTCAGTACCTTCACTCTCACCTGCATCATCCTGCTGGCTCTCTGCTCTGATAACAGTGATAACAGGTACATATGTTGTATTTGCAAATGTGAGAACTAAATCTCCTGCTGCACCTTCATATGTATAAACCACAGCTGACTCATCGTTATGATAACAACCACTTGTCAGTGTATTGATTGTATCAAGATCTGTTCCATTCATACTGAATGTTACAGTTGCTGAACCTGAACTATACTGACATCCGCCAATCCAAATCTGTGCCTTCTCAGGTACATTAATTGTGATTGTATTACCAGTCTTGAACTGTACACCGTGCTGTGCTCCATTATATGCATATGCATTGCTTGGTCCACATGCTACGGTTAACTTTCCATCAAGAGAGCTAACTGTTGCCTTACCATCTGTATCTGTAGGAATAATACTTCCATCACGGAAATCATATACTGTTTTAGCACCTTCGATTTCCTCTACTACATCTTCTGCTTCCTCTGTTGAAGCTTCTGATGTAGCCTCTGTTGTTGACTCTTCTGATGCAACCTCAGTTGTAACCTCTGTTGTTGACTCTTCTGTAGTCTCTGTTGTCTTCTCTGTCGAAGCCTCTGTCGACTCTGCTGCTGCAGTCTCAGTTGTCTTCTCTGTTGAAGCCTCTGTTGACTCTACTGCTGTAGTCTCTGTTGTCTTCTCTGTTGAAGCCTCTGTTGACTCTGCTGCTGTAGTCTCTGTTGTCTTCTCTGTTGAAGCCTCTGTTGACTCTGCTGCTGTAGTCTCAGTTGTCTTCTCTGTTGAAGCTTCTGTTGACTCAGTAGTAGCCGTACCAGTCGCAGTTGATGCTTCTGACTCAGCGACAGTTGAAACTTCTGTAGATGCTTCTACTGTCTCTGTCACAGTGCTTGCTGTAACTGGCATGTTAGACGCAACCATAGCAATTGTTAATGCAAATGCAAGTATACGTCCCAACGCTTTTCTCCTTACTTTACTCATAAAAAACCTCCATTTCGTGGAAATCCATAAAGACCGTGATGCTCATACTCTGCTTACCACGCCCCTTATATTTCCTCCCTCTTTCCATGTAAGCATTTGTAAGCGCTTACACGAAATAGTATAAAATAATACTAAACAAGTCTTAATATATCAGATGAAATGCACAATTTCAAGAGATGCTTTGCACATTTTTTCGTCAAGTTATATTTTTTATGTCAAAAATAAGTATTCATTTTTATTTAAAATGCACAAAAAATATTCACCTTTTTTCATCTCAATTATGGTTTCGTCCAACATTTAACAGTACAAATACCCAATGTTTATACACTTTACGTGTTCAAGCACGCAATCCACTTTGATATGTAAGCATTTTCACTCATATTTTCAGTCAATTTTTATTGCAATTTTCCATATATGTTTTGATGCAACTTGCACAATAAAAGACAGTTGTTTTGTCTTTAAAACAACTGCCTTTTTTGTGACTTTTTTCCTATTCAATAATTCTTAGTATGCTCTTCCCCAGTATACCATCTTCTTAGCGGCATTACCGCAGCATACGCACTTATCGCTTAATGTTTCCTGTTCAAATGGCATACAACGGCTAGTTGCAGCAAGCTCTTCCTTTACCTTATCCTCACAAGCCTGGTCTCCACACCACATAGCTTTTACAAATCCTGGCTTGTTCTCAATAATGTCGCAGAACTCTTCCCATGTAGTAGCTGCATAAGTGTGTGCTTTCTGATGAGTCAAAGCTGCCTCATACATATCCTTCTGGATGGTATCTAACAGCTCTGCTGCCTTTGTCTCAACTTCGTCAAGAGATACTTCAATCTTCTCTCTTGTATCACGGCGTACGAATACGCACTTATTATTCTCAATATCCTTTGGACCGATTTCAATTCTGAAAGGTACACCTCTCATCTCACACTCAGAGAACTTCCATCCTGGACTCTTGTCTGTATCATCAACCTTTACACGGAAGTTGCTTAATCTGTCTCTTAATTCGTAAGCCTTATCAAGCACGCCTTCCTTCTTCTGCTGAATTGGAACAATCGTAATCTGTACAGGAGCCACTCTTGGAGGAAGCTTTAAGCCCGAATCATCACCATGAACCATGATAATCGCACCAATCAAACGTGTTGTCATACCCCAAGAAGTCTGGTGTACATACTGTAACTTATTCTCCTTGTCTGTATACTGAATACCAAACGCCTTTGCAAATCCATCACCAAAGTTATGGCTAGTTCCAGACTGTAATGCCTTACCATCATGCATCAATGCTTCTATAGTATAGGTAGCTTCTGCTCCTGCAAACTTCTCCTTATCTGTCTTCTGTCCCTTTACAACAGGAATCGCAAGTACATCCTTCAAGAAGTCTGCATATACATTTAACATCTGAACAGTTCTTGCCTCTGCATCCTCAGCTGTTGCATGAGCTGTATGTCCTTCCTGCCATAAGAACTCACGGCTTCTTAAAAATGGTCTTGTAGTCTTTTCCCAACGAACAACAGAGCACCACTGATTATATACCTTTGGCAAATCTCTATAAGACTGAATCTCATTCGCATAGAAATCACAGAACAAAGTCTCTGATGTTGGACGCACACACATTCTCTCCTGTAATGGCTCTAATCCTCCATGTGTTACCCATGCTACCTCTGGTGCAAAGCCTTCTACATGATCCTTCTCTTTCTGCAATAAGCTCTCTGGAATAAACATTGGCATATATACATTCTCTACACCTGTCTTCTTGAACTCTGCATCTAACTGATTCTGAATCTGCTCCCAGATTGCATAGCCTGCAGGCTTAATAATCATACATCCCTTTACGCTGCTATAATCACAAAGCTCTGCCTTCTTAACAACGTCTGTGTACCACTGCGCAAAATCTACATCCATAGATGTAATCGCTTCTACTAATTTCTTATCGTTTGCCATCTTTCTCACCTTTCCTTTTCATAATGAAATATTGGAATAAAAAAACACCATATGAAGACACCCATATAGGGGCCTTCATACGGCGTTACCACCCTGATTTTACTCATCATACCGTTATCGCCGGTGCTACGCTGTACTTTCATACAGAACTCCAAGGTAGGTTCCCAAGCTTCTCTCGTAAGAATCTTCCAGCCTTTCGATTCTCTCTCTGGACGCGTCCACTTCGTACTATTCCTTTTCATCGTTACATGATATTCTTTTACTTCTTGTTAGTTTAAGTCACAGAGCCTCTTTTGTCAAGGCAAAAGCTTGTTTAAATCTTATTCGTTACCAGTTCAATTGCCTTTCCTGCAATTTCACTTCCTTTTTCATACTCAAGGTCCAAATAAGCTTCTCTAAGCTGTGTTACGAGCTCTCTTTCTTCCTTAGTCAGCACAGCTTTTCCAATCAAAATCAAACCATTCTCTATTTCGTCCAGATCATAATCGTCAAAGCCTTGTTTGATTCTTTCATACAATTCAATTGTCGGAACAGTTTCCATCTCAGTTACTTCCTGTCCGTCTGGAAGCAGCGAAATCTCGTCTTCAATTTCATCCAGTGCAGTTTTAAGACTTTCCACAAAGTCTTCAAGATTTCTTTCTATATAAGATATGTTACTGGTTTTTGCTGCCATTTCCATAATTTCAGCCGCTTCACTTAATGTATGCTTCCCTATCTGTCTGCTTGCACCCTTGATTCCATGTACTTTGATTCTAAACATATCCAAATCGGAAACCAGATACTTCTCCAGACTCTCCGTCAAAGGTTTTACCTCTCGCGCAAAGCTCTCAAGAGCCTGCTTGTAAAATTGAGTATTTCCATCAAAACTGCCATCCTCCTGCACATAGTTCTCTCTATATTGAATAGGAAGATTTCTTTCAATAATTTCTTTTAATTTTATTCCTTCTAATGGTTTCGACAGGAACTCCGTAAACCCATACTTTGTATACTGCTCTTTTAAATCGTCCGTTAAATTAGCAGTCAATAGTACAAGCGGCACTGTTTTCTCTGCACTTATCTGTCTTGCAACCTCCTCGCCGCCCATGTCAGGCATTAACAAATCCAAAAAAATCATATCATAATGATTCGCCAACGCCAGCTCCAATGCCTTTGTTCCACTTTCCACTGCATCAATGTGAAACTGCCACGCCTTAGCGATTTCTTTAAAAATCAACAGATTTACCTGCATATCATCTGCAACCAAAACCCTGGCACGCGAGTAAGTCCATGTAGGTTTTGTCGTGTGAGACCATGCTACAGACTGTTTGAACAAATTATCCTTTGTAAAAGTTTTTGGCGGCAGCAATTCCTCTCTCGTGCATCTTTGATAAAAGCTTATTTCAAATTCAGAGCCACCCGTAAGATTACTTTTTACAGATACATCTCCGCCCATGAGATCTGCCAGCTGCTTTACGATACTAAGTCCCAGACCCGTACCTTCCATCTGCTTACTGTCTGCAAAGGATACATATTCCTGAAATACCTTTTCCATCTCCTCTGGCTTCATTCCAAGTCCTGTATCTGTCACTCTGCAAGTAACCTTTACCATATCCTCCTCACTACAGCCAAAGAAGATTTCACATCGAATCTCTCCCTGTTGTGTAAATTTCACCGCATTAGACAACAGATTTTGAATCATTTCACGAACCCGTATATCATCTCCTATTAAATAGCGGGGATGCTGGTTAATAAATTCAGCCTTGAATTTTACTGGTTTGTCCTTCAGGTTTACCACCGATATATACGCCAATTCTTCTATTAGCTTTTCTATTTCATAGCGTCTCTCCAGCAATTTTAATTTACCATTTTCCAGCTTGGAAAAAAGGAGAATTGCATTTACAAGCTCCGAAAGAGTCACTCCTGCATTCTTAACATGCATTAATAAAGAACGGTTCTTTTTAGAAATTTCTTTATTTTCCATTAAAATATCACTAAGACTGATAATGGCATGCAATGGGCTTCTTAACTCATGGGTCATTCTTGCCATAAAGTTGCTTTTAATCAAAATTTGTGTTTCTGCTTCCCTCTTTAACTTTTCCATCGCCTGTGTTTCAAGCTTTTGCTGTGTGATATCAATCAGCGTCAACAAATAGCCATGCGGCTTTTGCTTATATTTTATTGGCATGAGCTTAAAACTATAAAAACGATTCCCCAGCACGACTTCCCGATATTCGGGTTCCTCCTCCGCCAGCTCTCTAATTCGCTCTGCTCCTTTATAATAATTACTGTATCTACTTATCCTATCCAGTTCTTTGTGGAGCATCTGCATTGCTGCTCTGCTAGCACCAAGATAACAAAACTCCTTATCAAACAAAATATATGCAACATCGGAAATATTCAATATATTCTCCTGCAATAAAGTATGCGTATCTACAAGCTGTCCTGTAATAAGCAGATAAAGTATAATAACATCCATGCACAACAGCCCCAATAATGGCAGTATCTCTGACAATACTCCTGCAAAAGGCGAAATACATAAGCCTACTGTAGGAACCGAAAGCGCTATATACAACAGCTTATTTGCCTGCTGCTCCTGCTTACTGCACGCCCGAACAGCATTAGAACGAAGCACCAATCCCAATATAATACCTACACTGAGCATTACAGAAAAGAAGAAAATAAAAAAATAAAATCCGCTGGCATATACCGCTTCTATTAATATGATGTCAATTATAATCAGACACGCAAACAAGAGCACTTCTGCCCATAATCTTTTTTGAATCTGAAATAAATCCATTATGTAGTAAATCAGCAGGCATAATATCTGTACAATTAAAATATCCTCTAATTTTGCAAACAAATTGTACTCGCCTAATACATTTTGGAATATTTGATAGAATTCATACAAAGCAACAAGCACAAGTACTACTGGAAGCAAGCGATGTTTTTTTGAATAAACACCCTTCGATATAAAATTCTGTAATACCAAATAGGTTACCACAAGGCAACCTATTTGAAATATCAGCATCAATCCGCATCACTCCGTCCTGTCAGAACACGTTTAATTTCTGACTTCATAAAAACCTGATTATATGGTCTGATAATATATCCTGCCGCATTCATTTCACGACACATCATAACTGTTTCACGATTGCATATTGCAGAAACGAACATAATCGGCACTTGAGAGCAGGTCTTTTCCTGCACGCGCTTAGCGGTTTCGATTCCATCCATTTCGGGCATATCTATATCCATCAATATTAAGTCAGGATGTTTATGCTTATCCAAATAATCTAAAAGTTGCTGACCCGATTTAAACAAGCTTACATCATAAAGATTCTTAAGCATTCCTCTGGCAAGCTGAAGATTCGTATTCATATCATCCACAACAACAACCTTATAGCGTTTAGCCTCCCTTAGCATCTGCTTTCTGGCAAGCTCCGACTCGACTACATCTTCTTCTTCAGCATCATGGATAATTGTAACATTTAAATTCTCTTCATCCTCAAGGTCGAACATTGTACCATCCGTCAAACGAATAACAGGACGCAAATTATGATGTCCCACATTATCAAAAATAATACCTCTCTGTCCGTTAGACAGCTTCACCATACTGCCCTTCGGATATAAAGGCACAAAACGAAGCAACGCCTGTACAACTTCTTTATCAAACATAATTCCACAGGCACCCATCAGATATTCACTTGCTTCATACGGAGAATATGGTGCCTTATACGGTCTTGCAGATGTCAAAGCATCATAAACATCTGCAACATGAAGAATCTTTGCCAGTAATGACAAATCATTTCCTTCAATTCCCTGAGGATATCCGCTTCCATCCACATTTTCGTGATGATGCAAAATCGCAGTCTTTACAGCAACAGGCAAATCCTTTCTATTCTTTACCAGCTCATAGGATGTTTTTGCATGTGATTTCATGACTTCATATTCTTCTGGAGTTAAACGCTCAGGCTTATTTAAAATATCTGTAGGAACACTCTGCTTACCAATATCATGCAATAATGCAGCCACCACAATCTGTCTCAGCTCTTGCGCTTTTAGCTTTAGTCCAAGACCTATAATACAGCACAATACTGCTACATTTACAGAATGCGCGTAGGTATAATCATCAAAGGTACGCAAATCTGTTAAATCCAGCGACAATACATCCTTCCCTAAAATCTCTTCCACGATATCCACAGAAACGCTCTGACACTTTTCCACGTTTTTTTCTCGTACGCTGGCAAGTCCCTTTGCTCGCAGCTCAGGAGAAATCACCTGCTCTACCTTAATATCCTCCGATAATTCATCAATGATGTATACGCCTTCGAAACCATACTTTCTCAACTTCTCTATATATGTTTTCGTAAGTGAAATTCCCGCACTAATCAATATATGCTCATAAGAATCATAAACGTTATATGCTGTACACATTCCAGGTTCAGCGTCCTTTAACAGTACATATCTCATGCGAATCCTCCTACAAAATAAATATTCTTATTATACTGCGCCTAGAGTATCAAAATAATTATAACACAATTATATTGATTTCAACAATATTTTCAGTTATTTCAATCAATTTTGTTCTATTATTTCTCCCTCATTTTAGTTACTAACATTTATTTTTGTTACTAACATTTTTATATTCAAAATAATATTGACAGAAATCCTCTTCTCCTATATATTAAGTTACGAAAAAGTGTTTTATTAACACCATACAACGCTAGGGGTGCACATCGCTGAGACTGAGCCAAAGCTCTAACCCTCATTACTTGAACTGGATAATACCAGCGGAAGGAAGCAAAATAGTACAGAATGTCATCCTGTACTATCAGATGTTGTCCCTCCTCGCATGCAAAGGAGGATTTTTTATGTTCAAAAACGCAACCAAAAAACTTGTATTCTGTGCAGCCGCTATTGCACTGGGAACGATACTGTCCAATATCAAGCTGTATCACTTTCCAACAGGCGGTTCCATCACTCTTTTATCCATGTTGGCAATATGCCTTCCTGCATATTGGTACGGACTAAAGACTGGTCTTCTGACAGCAGTTTCCTACGGCATACTCCAGCTTTTAATCGACCCATATGTCCTGTTTCCGATTCAGCTTATAGTAGACTATCTGCTGGCCTTTGGAGCATTTGGCTTATGCGGTATTTTCTGTAATTCAAAGAACGGATTAATCAAAGGATACCTTGTTGCAATCCTTGGTAGATATTTCTTCTCTGTTCTATCGGGCTGGCTTTTCTTTGGCGAATACGCATGGGAAGGCTGGGGTGCTTTATCTTATTCCCTTGTATATAACGGAATTTATATTTTTGCAGAAGCTGTTATTACGATTATTATATTAGCGCTGCCGCCTATGAAGAAGCTGATGAATTCTTTAAAAGCTATGGCAAAATAGTAAACAACTTAAAAACCCCATTTCCAAAACTGTCTTGGAAATGGGGTTTTATAATTCATATCTTATTTTGTCTCTAAATATTTCTCAACTGACGCAAGCTTAACGCAAAGTACAAATACCTCACATGCCTTCTGAAGCTCACTTGGAGTCGGAAGTGTTGGCGCAATACGAATGCTTGTATCCTTAGGGTCATTACCATATGGGAAAGTAGCACCTGCAGAAGTCATTACAACACCTGCCTCCTTACACATACCAACTACCTTCTTCGCACAGCCTTCGATAGTATCAAATGCTACAAAGTATCCACCTGTAGGCTTTAACCATGTACCAATCTCTAATCCGCCTAACTCCTTCTCTAAAGTATCAAGAACTGCCTCAAACTTAGGTCTAAGAAGTGCTGCATGCTTCTCCATATGAGCATGCACACCTGCTGCATTCTTAAAGAACTTAACATGACGGAGCTGGTTAAGCTTATCATGACCGATTGTCTGAATGGTCATATGCTTTGTGATATCCTTAATATTGGCTGGTGATGTAATCAATGCTGCTACACCTGAACCAGGGAATGTAATCTTAGAGGTTGAGCAAAGCTGATAGTACATATCTGGGTTACCTGCCTTCTCACACTCTGTAACGATATTCAAAATCTCTGCCTTCTTATCAGGATAAATATGATGTACTGCATATGCATTATCCCAGAAGATTCTAAAGTCTGCTGCTGCAGGCTTTAAATTAGCAAATCTTCTAACTACCTCATCTGAATATACAACACCACTTGGATTAGAATACTTAGGAATGTTCCAAATACCCTTAACAGAAGCATCGTTATTCACATACTCTTCTACCATATCCATGTCAGGACCATTCTCATCCATAGGAATGGTAATCATCTCTATACCAAAGCTCTCAGTAATAGCAAAATGTCTGTCATATCCAGGAACAGGGCAAAGGAACTTAACCTTATCTAACTTACACCATGGTGTGTTGCCCGCGATTCCGTGAATCATTGCCTTAGAAATCAAGTCATACATAATATTTAAGCTGGAGTTACCGTAAATCATAACATGATCAACTGGTGCTTCCATCAATTCTGCAAAAAGCTCTTTTGCTTCCTTGATACCATCAAGTATACCGTAGTTTCTTAAGTCCATTGCCTGTACGCCCTTGAAATCAGAACTGCTATTCAAAACATCTAACATTGGATTAGATAAATCCAGCTGGTCTGCTCCTGGCTTTCCTCTTGACATATCAAGCTGAATACCTGCTTCCTTGAGCTTATCAAACTGCGCTCTTAACTCCTTCTGTAGAGACTGTAATTCTTCTCTGCTTAATTCCTTGTATGCTTTCATTCCTATAACCATACCTTTCTTTCTACATCATTCAAATCATGCGAATGCATTCATATCGCATCATTCCCAAACGATGCGTTTTCCTTTAACTAATATACATTTGACACGGACATATGTCAACGTGGAAATGACATCCACTCTCTAACTTTATTGAATATTTATACAAATGCGTACTATTTATTCATATTCTTAGGAAATAGTACCAGTCCTGCCTTCAACAGGTGTTTTCTAAGCACAGGCCCCAAAGTCACCGCTACAATTAGCTTCAATACATCTCCTGGTAAAAACGGTAACACACCCATCGTTATGGACGTATAAAAAGTCACTTTTGCCTGCTGCATAAGCCAAATGCTTCCTAGCATATAACATATCACTGTACCAAGCACCATTCCAATGCCATGCATGAAGCGGTTTGTCTGCCACTTTTCAATAAAAAAACCGCTAATCGCCGCCAACGCAATATATCCTATCAAATATCCACCCGTTGGACCCAAAAGTTTACCGATTCCTCCCGAAAATCCGGAAAAAATCGGTAATCCTATCATACCCATAAGTAAATAAAGCAAACAGCTTATTGTACCATTTTTCATGCCCAGCACATATACCGCAAAACAGATTGCCAGTGTCGCCAGCGAAATTGGCACAGGACTCAGCGGTATCGTGACCGCTATTGGTCCCGCTATACATAGCAGTGCTGTTACAAGACCTATCAAGGTCATTGCTTTTGTCTTCATTCTATCTTCCATACTTATTCTTAACATAGAGATGAACTTCGTAAGGCTTCAAATCGCCTTCCTTTTCACCCTCTAACATCTTATAGCTGTCGCTAAGAGAATACACCTTGTTCTCATTTGTCATATTGATAACAAAAACCCACTTCTGGCTCGCATTTTCTCTTGTCATCATTTCCACGCCCTCAGGTGCTGTACCAAGTCTGGCAATATCGCTATTCTCAACAAAATGCTCTGTCAAATCAGCCATAAACTCTTCTGTAGGCTCTGTACCAACATACCATACCTTGCCCTGACCATAGCAGTTCTCTGTCACTACAGGAGTTCCCTTATAGAAGCTGGTACCATAATCAGCCAAAGCAGTTGCTCCCTTCAGGGTAATAATATCCGCCCATTTTTCGATTGGGTAATCCTTGCTGCCAAAGAGCGCGCTGCCTTCCTTCTGGAATAAGCAATCATACTCAGGTATCTCAATACCACAGATATCTCCAAGTCTTCCTGGCAAATATCTGTCTGTCATACACAGATTATTATCATCCTTTACACCTGTACGCATGGTTAATACCAAATGGCCGCCATTTGCAACATAATCAATATAATGCTGCTCAAGCTCAGGAGTCATAATATACTGCAATGGTGCTACCACCAGCTTATACTGCGACAAATCATCCATACCCTGCACAAAGTCTACAGGAATCTTCTTATCATAGAAGCCCTTATAATACTTATGAAGCTGACCTACATACCACAAATCAGGATGATTTGGCTGTACCCCAAGTGCATAAGCCTGACGGAAGGAGTGTACAATTGCCACCTCTGTCTTTGGCATACTTCCCTGAAATTCCTCCATATGAGGCGCAAACTTCTCAATCAATGCCTTTGCTTCATGGTATGTTCTGCCTGGAATTCCGCTATGTCCTAAGATACCATGCCAATATTGCTCAGTACCCATGGCGCATGTACGCCAACGGAAGAATACTACTGCATCTGCTCCGTGTGCTACGGACTGCATTGCCCATGCTGACATTTGTCCAGGGTCAACTGCATGCCCCATAGTTCCCCAGCCTGCAATTCCCGCCTGCTGCTCCATCATCCAGAAAGGCTTCTTTTTATAACCTCTGATTACATCATGACTTGCTGCCATCATATGACTTGGCTGATGTGGCTGCTGCTGCCAATTACCTGCAGGATAAATGTCATTAGATACAAAATCCAATAACTCACCCAAGTCATAGTAATTAACCTTTTCGTCAAAGCACATATAATTATGTGTAATAAAATGATTCGGACAGTTTTCTCTAATAATATCTGCCTGCCATTTTGCAAAATCAACAATCAAATCCGAACAGAAGGTTCTCCAATCAAGCATTGCTGACGGATTCTCACCAACCGCTGTAATAAGCGGCGTTCCAATCTGAGCAAAGGAATTAAAGCCCTGACTCCAAAAAGCAGTTCCCCATGCATCATTTAATGTTTCAATATTCTTATATTTCTTCTCTAACCATTCCTGATAACGCTGCTTACAGGAATCGCACATACATAAATCCCAATGTGAATTACCAAGCTCATTATCAATCTGCCAGCCAATTACGCCAGGATTATCTGCAAATCTCTTTGTCATTGCAGTTACAAAACGCTTAATATGCGCTCTGTATGCGGGACTCGACTGACAGTCATGATGTCTTCCACCAAAATGTCTGCGTCTGCCCTGCATATCTATCGGCAAAATCTCAGGATTCTTCTCTATAATCCACGCAGGAGGTGCTGCTGTAGGAGTTCCAAGCACTGTTTTAATTCCATAGCTGTCTAATAAAGCCACTGCATCCTCAAGCCATTCAAAATGAAACTCACCTTCTGCAGGCTCCATTTTAAACCACGAAAACTCTGCCATTCTGACAACCTGCACACCCATCTCCTGCATAAGCTTTGCATCTGTCTCCCAACGCTCTCTTGGCCAATGCTCAGGATAATAATCTACACCAAAATGTATATTCATAATTCTACTACCTTTCTTAATTAGAATAATCTTATTATAGAAGAATCAACAGCAATAAAATTACTGCCGCAACTCCAAATAAAATGACAGGCTTCAGCCATATGCGTTCCTTCACGCATGCAAGCTTGTCCAAAATAAAATCTAAAATCATATAAAAAACTACACAAATAATAGGAAATCCCTGTTTAAACGCTGTTCCCGCTGCTAATAATGTTAATACCAAAAAACTTATCAAAGCACCAACTAATGCAATTGTCAATGAAGGTAATAGCATATTACGAAACTTTTTCATCGCTTATCTCTCCTTTATGTACTCTGATAATTTATTTAATACTGTCTGGCTCTCCCAAAATTCATTATGCCCAATACCCTCTACTGTAACGAAGTTACATCCATTAGGATATGATTGGAATAATCTGGTAGAGCTCGCATATGACACCATTTCATCCATCGGCGATGCCAGAATCAAAGGCTTTATCTCAATTGACTTCGCATAGCTTGCCGCATCCATCTTATAGGTTACTAATAATCGCAATGGACCATGAAAAATCTTCAT